>DATKWL010000094.1:0-5497 GCA_035529555.1 Dehalococcoidia bacterium
AGATAAAGAAAGCGGTGGATAAAGGCGGGAAGCTCATTGTCGCCGACCCCCGCAAAATCGACCTCGTACGCAGGGCTCATATCTGGCTGAGACAGCGCCCCGGTTCAGACGCGGCTCTCATCATGGGCATGTGCCGCGTAATAGTTAACGAAGGGCTTCTCGATAAGGAATTTGTGGAGAAACGCTGCGAAAACTTCGAGGAATTCAGGAATTCCCTCAAGAACTTTGACCTGGAATTCGTGTCTAAAGTTACCGGAGTGTCCGCAGATGATATAACCAAGGCAGCACGGCTATACGCTACCAGTAAACCAGCATCTATCCTCTACGCTATGGGCATAACACAGCACTCCCACGGCACCGATAATGTTCTGGCTTTAGCCAACCTCGCCATGCTCACCGGCAATGTGGGCAAGCTTTCATCGGGAGTGAACCCGCTGCGCGGTCAGAACAACGTACAGGGCTCCTGCGACATGGGCGCTCTGCCCAACGTATTTACAGGCTACCAGCAGGTAGCAGGGGCAGGCATAAGAATGAAGTTCGAGACCGCCTGGGGCTGCAATATACCGTCCGAGCCAGGACTAGTGCTCACCGAGATGTTCCACGCCATGGAAGAAGGCAAGGTTAAGGCTGCCTATATCATGGGCGAGAACCCCGTGCTCAGCGACCCCGATGCCAGACATATTAAAGAGGCGCTATGCAAGCTTGAGTTCCTGGTGGTTCAGGATATATTCCTAACCGAGACGGCACAGCTAGCCCATGTGGTTTTACCTGCAGCCAGCTTCGCTGAGAAGGACGGCACCTTCACCAACACCGAACGACGGGTACAGCGAGTACACAAAGCTATCAAGCCGGTGGGCGAATCCAAGCCCGACTGGCAGATAATCTGCGAGATAGCCAGACGGATGAAGGGCAAAGGCTTCGAGTACAATGACCCTGCGGATATTATGAAGGAAATTGCCGACCTCACGCCTTCCTACGGCGGCATCACCTACGAGAGACTGGAGAAAGGCGGTCTGCAGTGGCCCTGTCCTACGGAAGACCATCCCGGGTTGCAGTTCCTCCATGAGGATATGTTCAGTCGCGGCAAGGGCAGGTTCGCTGCCGTGGAGTACAGGCCTCCTCAGGAGTTGCCCGATGACAGCTATCCGCTGATGCTGACCACCGGTCGCATCCTGTTCCATTATCACACGGGCAGCATGACGCGGAGATCAAAGGGTCTCATGGAGATAAGCAAGGAAGAGCTGGCTGAGATAAATCCCAAAGACGCTCAAGTCCTGGGCATCAAAGATGGTGATAAGATACAGGTCACCTCACGCCGCGGCAAAGTACAGGCAAAAGCGAAGGTGACCGAATCCTCACTGCCGGGCGTGATTTTCATGACCTTCCATTTCGCCGAAAGCGCCACCAACCTGCTCACCAATCCCGCGCTGGACCCCGTGTCCAAGATACCCGAGCTAAAGGTCTGCGCGGTAAGGGTAGAGAAGGTACCTGCCTAACAATTAAATGAGGAAACACGGCGCAGTTATCCCCCTTAATTGCATTGACAAGACGTTACTGTCTTATGAGGCTGCATATCAGCGTCTTAACTTCCATTTGATACTGTCTATCGAAGGGAAGGTGGACCCCACCAGACTGGATCAAGCACTCCTTTGTGTGCTACAGCGCTATCCCACAATTAGGACAGTCTTGCGTACCAAGCATTTCAGACATTTTCGTCAAGTAGAGAAAGTCTCTGGAACTCAAATATTAGAAATTTACGACCTTGATGACACAAAAATCGAAACCGAATATGAAAAGTGTCTTTCTGAATGTATAAATCGGCCAATGGACATAAAAAGAGGATTCCCCATCAAGGTCTTTCTAATAAGAAAAGGGGTAACCGCATCTACGTTGGTTTTCGTCTTCCACCATTCCGCAATAGATGGAATTCGGGCTGTTCGTTTCATAGATGAGGTCATCTCAAGCTACGAGAACGTAACTACGGACAAATCCCTGTCATCCCGTGACATACCTATAAGACATAAGGGAGATGCATTGATTGAGCTGGCCCGCTGTGAAAGACCGGCGACAAAGCGCTTCTATTGGAACATGCTCTACTATATGTTCCATTTTCTTCTGACAACTCCTTTTTCCCATTCCGCAAGGATATGCCATATTAGGTCAGGACAGTCGGCAGAAATTTACTTTTGTTCTGGAAGGGTGAACTCTACAGAAACCCGGGAAATCAAGTCCAAAGCAAAATCAGTTGGTGGTACCGTAAACGATATCCTTCTGGCAGCGTGCTTCAGGACTATAGAGAAGTGGAACAGGCTGCACGGAAAACAGAGCAAGAAGATAAGCATAATGGTTCCTGTAGATATTGCCCCGCAAGAGGTTCACCCCGTTTCTACAAACCAGGTATCCTTCCTTTCCGTATCAACTCTTCCTATGGATAGAAGCGACCCTACCCAACTCTTGAAAAAAGTGAACACGCAGACTGTTTCCGCGCTCAAACAAAGTAGAGGCTGCACCTTCTCCTACGTGTACTTCAGTTACGTTCTCTCTCGTTTCCCCTTGGCGTTCATGAAGGTTTTTGCCAAGTACGTCAAATTCCCAGTATATGCTGATACCGTTCTACACAGCAATTTGGGAATCCGCACACTATACGGTAACCGAAGAGGAGAAACGGGAAAGGGCAGTTTCAGGGTAACCGATATTGTCGGTTTGGGACCAGTCATTACCGCCATGGGAATGTTCCTCGTTATAATTACTTATAACCAGAGTCTGGGCATTGACTTATGTTACAAGACATCCTGTTTCTCCAAAGAAAAGGCGCAAAAGTTCCTGGATCTGTATCTTGCGGAAATAAAGGGCTACGAGGTCGAGCTTAAAGCAGACCAAATTGCACACTCAATGGCATCCTGCATGGGCTGAATGTCTGCGCGACGCCTGCGATATTGTTCCAGATCCCTTTTTCCACTGTCCCACCACAAAGCCTTAACCTGCCTCCTGATAACTGAAGTATCAGGCTATTGACTATACCAGAACTAACGTCAGTTCACTCTAAATCCCATTCTCTCCTGTGGGAAAATTGACAAGCGAATCTCTTACAAAGAGCCAACACGTAACACTTAGCCAGATCGTTCAGTATAGGTTTAATCGTGTATTAGCTTTGCAGTGACTGACTCTCAGCCGTGTTTATCAGCCCGAGTCCGCAGTCTTCCGGATTGGGAATGTGAAGCAAACCAAAGCCAGTTCGTAATTCTCGACTTTTGCGGTGCGAGCAGTGCCGTGATCTAGACCCCAGACTACTTGCCACCTGTTTCTCCTATTAGCCTCTTGTAGTGTTCTATGCCTGCCGACGTCGGTTTGTAGCGGAAAATGGAGAACCGACCTCCTGGCTGCCGCTCTATTAGCCCCGCTGACATGAGCACCCGCAGTGCGATCTCACCCAAGTATCCTGAAAGCTGAAGATGATAATCGGCAACTGGCTCATTGGTCGCTTCATACTCCTTACAGATAGCCAGCATGATCTTGACCGGCTCCTCCTGAAGGCCGGCTAACACCTGTTGCATCACCTCACTCTGCTTGATGATCTGAACGAGGTCTTCGTACGCGCCCATAGTCTCACAGTTGAAGTTGGTCCTTCACTTAGCCATACACCTCATTGGAGCTTATCATAGAGCGTAACCCCCAGTTATTCAAGCTGCAGGTGCGCCACACAGTTCATCGTATTGTGTTCTTCTTGAAGCGCCCAAAACTAGTCCTTTCAGAACATCATGCCGCTACAGAGGACTTCTTTTTTGGAGACTCGCAGGCTTGACAAAATCCAATTAAGTGGTAGTATAAAACGAACATCCTGTTAGAAGTTTGCTATTCCCCGACCTGTTCTATTACACAGGCATTCCCCAGGCCATGGATGATCAAACTCCAATCAGGTCACAAAAAAAGGAGATCATCCATGAGCTTCACAGATAAAGCTCTCACGTGTTCGGATTGCAACACAGGCTTCACCTTTAGCGCTTCTGAGCAGGAGTTCTTCGCTTCCAAGGGCTTCACCAACGAGCCCCGGCGTTGTCCCAACTGCCGGGCAGCCAGAAAAGTACAGCGCGGTGGTGGTGGGTATGGCAGTGGAGGCGGAGGCTACCGACAGCAGAGGGAAATGTACCCTGCCGTATGCGCCTCTTGCGGCAAGAACACCCAGGTCCCCTTCGAGCCCCGAGACGGGCGCCCGGTGTACTGCTCTGACTGCTACTCTAACTCGAGGCGGTAGAATCAAGGGAAGTAGTTAGCTTCCACTCTATCAAATCGGTTTGGTGGGTTGGGCTGGGGATAAAGGGCAGTTGGAAATGGTGCCCGATTCCTCTTTGTGATGCATCATGTTGTTTGCATCACACCATGTCCTTCGCTTTTATCGCTCATAAGCGCTTCCCCTTAAAGTGCTCCTAAGCTGATTAGACCAGGACCTCGCATAGCGGATTACGAATATAGTTCGCATAGCCACAACATCGTGGCTGACAATTTTGAAGAGCCGATCGAGGCGTGGCGCCTTCTGTGGTGGTCTCAGTAATGACGGATAATCGGTCGAGATTTTTTGCAGGAGTTTTACCATTCTGCCTGGAGGAGGTTTGAGATGGAGAATGATCGGGGACAGTTCAATGGCGATGGCAGTGAGTGTATCCATTACTGGTTAATCAATGAGAGGAATTTCGGTATTTGCAAGAAGTGCGCAGCGAGGAAGCAGTTTTGCGGTTCGTGGGACAGCGCGAGCGTCCGAAGAGGTTTGTATCCCAGGTCTGGCAAGGTGCAGCATGGTGTTCCAGGCAGCAAGAGCTGACCGACCACGTTGCGTCGCTTGGGAATAGAACAGTTTACTTTCTGACCGTCAGGGCGAAAGGAGGGCGGAATGGCACAATCAAAACCTGGTGATACTGTAAAGATTCACTACACAGGCAGACTGGGTGACGGTACGGTATTTAAGACCTCTTGCGAGTCCAAACCTCTGAAATTCAAGATCGGGAAGTCTATGCTGATGCGGGCCTTTGAACAAAAAGTGGTTGGGATGAAGCCAGGCGAATCGAGAACCGTCAAGGTAACGGCCGATAAAGCATACGGCCCACGCCGTGAAGAAATGGTGGTGGCGGTAGATCGGAAGAATTTCCCGGACGACATGAAGCTATACGTTGGCTTGGAACTCGACATTAATCAACATAATGGCAGGATATTCCCAGTAACGGTGATCGATGTATCCGAATCTAGCGTCACATTGGATGCCAACCATCCTCTAGCGGGGAAAGATCTTATCTTCGATATCGAACTCGTTGAGATCATCTGAGTGCCGCGTCTGTGTGGTGAGGGCGTTAAAGGGCGACCCCAAGGAATGGAGCAAAGATCCACAACGGCCCCTAATAACATAATAACCAGGCTTCGGTCTCTGAGGTGAAGGAGGCAGGATGGAGAAAGGTACATGGACTGTGAAAACGGGGCTCGCCCAGATGTTGAAGGGTGGGGTGATAAT
>DATKWL010000095.1:0-2611 GCA_035529555.1 Dehalococcoidia bacterium
CGTCCAGAGGTCCCTCAAAGCAGACTACGTAAGTATCCTCAGAGCTGAGCTTCAGCCAGACCACAGACTCGCCTGGTGTAGGATTGGAGAGCATGGGGTTGATCAACTGGGGTGTGGCCTCGCCCAGATTGACCGTAGTCATATCAAAGACATAAAACTTGCCGTTTGCCATCTCCACCGGCCCGAATTGGTTCCATTTATCCGGCGTTCCTATCTGGAGGCCAGTTCTTTTGCCGTACCAGATATTGTACATGCCCGGTACCAGTGCCGGCCCGGCGTCGTAGATGTTGGTCGGACTTCTGGGCGAATAGTCCGTTCCTTCTCCTGCACAGGGGGCCAACTTTCCGTTTTCGCTGCCGCCCTTAAGGCCAACAACAGATGCAATTCCGCTGTTCTCGCTCTCGTAGGTGTACGACCAGGTCGACGGGCTCGAGTCGATAATAGTATAGGTCCCGGCTGGCAAATCCACACCTGGCGACAAATAGACTATCCAGTAGGCGCTAGCAACGCCTCCCTGGCCCGATTCTCCTTCTGCCTGCCAGGGTCCGTAAGTCTTCCCGAACTGGTCTTTCAGCCCAATCGTTCCCGGTGATACGCCTGAGGCATCATTCCAGTGATACGTGCCGATTTTTGTCATAGTCTTCGGCTCGTCAATGGTGAAGATCGTAGGATTGGGTGGGTCATTGCTGACACCGGAGCATGCGCTTTGAGCAAAGATGCGCTCTTCACCATCATCGGGAGAGGGAAGAGCGTAGCACTGGCCAAGACCTGCCTGGGTCATGATAACTACGGCCAGGATGGAAAACAATAGGATCGTAAACAGCTTATTGGGTTTGATCATTTAAATCCACCTCAATCTCCCTTCAGTGGCACAACTGAAAGAAGCAAGCATCCAAGACGTGCAATAGATATAATAATTAGCCGTCGATCTCCGAAAAATGAATGAAACGCATGCTGCGTTCTGCCCTTTGGGCCCCTGCCTGGCAAAAACTTGCTGAATCAGAAAGAAACCATATGCAGTGGCGCATAAGGGGTCGATAATCGATCAGCTTTCTTGCGAAAAAAAAAGAGGGCGATGGAAAAGCCTTTTCAGGCCTTTCTTTCGCTGTTGCGTTTTCCAATTTTTCAATTACGGTATATTACTTAATCAGGAGGCAGAACCTGGCCGCCTTGAGTCGAGGGGGCAGGCAGAGCCGTAGCCCCTCCCTTCACTATTTGCAGGCTGGAAAGCAAGCTCTCCGTTACATCCAGAGGATATGTGGAGGTAATAATGACACTGGTCTTGCCTACAGATACCGGTCCGCATTCGCAGTCCTGGCTGTCCAGCCAGCACATGGCTCTATAGACCTTGTTTGGAGCTCCAACAGCAGCCTCGAATGGCTCACTTGTAACTAAAAAGCCTTCCTTTCCATTAATTGTCCTCTCCTCGACATTAGTGGCGTTGAGACCTTCTCGAAACATGCTCAATGCCATCAGGTTCTCGTGAACATTCAATGTGGTATCTTGCAGCTCAGCGTATTCTGCTATGTCAATCAATGCAAATGTAGAATTGTCAATGAATAAACCCATGCGATAGGCATTTACCTTTTCTGTTTCAATGGGCTGGAAAATCTGGGCCTGATAATTGGCATTTACGTCAAACGATACTGTGTAAGGGCCAAGCTGCTGGCTATCCGGCACAGCAATAGCCATGGCCGATAGCACGAGCACTAACGTTGCTGCTAATAAAAATTTCACTTAATTTTCACCCCATTGCCCTTTGCACCTTCATCCTAGAAAAATCTTGCTTTAATATGTTCCTCGTATAATTCCTCCATTGTATCTCTACAAAGCACCATGCTCAAATAGCCGCCATCCCGAGCTTCTTCTCATGCCGCCGCAGAGAAATGAGCCGGGAATTTATACCCTCATCCTTTCATTGCCGCAGGCAGGGCAGATAACGGTTGGATCTCTGGGTGTCATTGACTTTGCCCAGGGGTACTATTCCTACACCGGCTCGGCGCGAGGTCCAGGCGGCCTCAAGCGCGTGGATCGCCATATCCTGGTATCTGAAGGCATTAAAAAAACACGAAGGTGGCATATCGATTATCTCTTGCCCAGTGCCAGCTTCCTGGATGTATCCATCACTAAAACTACACTGAATCTGGAGTGCTGCATCGCGGAAGCTATCGGAAAGAGTCTCGTGCCCGTACCCGGCTTTGGCTGCACGGATTGTCGATGTATAAGCCATCTGCACTATTCCGACGACCTGCAAAAGATGCGAGAGGCGGTCGCCTTCGCCCATCTGGCGGCTGTGATCTAAAGGCGGCCTCCCCTGCGATTTTTGCCGTAGCGAGAGGGATTAAAGAGGATTCCTAATAACCTCTGAATTTGGGTCGCGCTTTATAAACAGTGTATAAATGGTGGCGCGATTTAAAATATATTGAGCCAAAAATTAAAAATTATATCAAGATAAAAATTTATTGGGATAAAATCGGCACAATGGTCCTCTTCACGGGCAGGGTAAGGTTAAAACGGAGGTGTTTCCCACAACAGTTTCCGATCTTATCTGCGCATATCCCATGTATGTTCCGCCCATTATAAAGGATGGCACAGTCTTGGCATTCTTCTG
>DATKWL010000096.1:0-6253 GCA_035529555.1 Dehalococcoidia bacterium
CGGTGACGTGGTAATCCTCAAACTTCAGGTGGCCCCTGAAGACACCGGGAAAGTCATCGGCAAAGAGGGCAGGATTGCCAAGGCTATGCGCACCCTGCTGCGTGTAGCGGCTATCAGAAAAGGAACCCGCGCCACGCTGGAAATAATCTAAGATAGCCTGAGCGTAAGTTATGGGCAAGGGAGTTGCTCCCCCTGAGTTCCTTATTGTGGGACGTATACTCGCCCCCTGGGGAATAAAGGGCGAGGTAAAGGTCGAGGTTATAACCGATTTCCCCGAGCGGTTTGCTCCTCATAATTTCGTCTATCTCAACGCCAGTCCGTTTGAAATCGAAAGTTGTCGCCCCCACAAGCAATTCCTGCTGCTCAAGCTCGCCACCATAGACAGCATCGAAGCGGCTGAGAAACTGCGAGGGTGCGAACTCACTATCCCCCGCTCCGAGCTCCCCGAGCTGCCCGAAGGGCAGTATTACACCTTCCAGCTCATCGGACTCGATGTCGTCACCACCAAGGGCCAACGCCTGGGACAGGTTACCGACATCATGGCCACTGCCAGCAACGATGTTTACATCGTAGAGGGCAAGCGCGGCGATATACTGATACCTGCTATTGATGATGTAGTCAAGTCCATCGACCTCAAAAAAGGCACGATTATCATCGAAGCGATAGAGGGGCTACTGGATTAACAATATCCCCCTCTCCTTGACGGGAGAGGCAGGGTGAGGGTGAAACTAATGGACAAAAGCCAGGCCTATTTTTAGACCAAAAAGTGGCAGGAGACTGAGAGAAGCCAGCGCAGATATAAAAGCTGGCAGGGTCAGAGAAAATGTAAGGGGCGACCCGTTGGGTCGCCCCTTACTGATTTATTGCCGTTTAAGACATTTTACGCCTTGGGCGGGGCGGGGTTTATCAGTCCGGCTGCCAGCGTATTGGGCACAATCTCCATCAGGTCATCCAGCGTCCAGAACCCCTTCTTGTAGATGGTCTTTATGGGTATGGGGTCCTGATACAGCGAAATCTGGTCGCCGCTAATGAGGAAGGTGCAGCCATTGATGTTGGCGGCGGCATCGGTTGCCAGGTAGGCCACCAAGGCAATCATCTCGCTAGGCTCCGGCAGCTTTAGAATTACATCCGCGCCTGAAGGCATCACAGTGCCTGAGCTCTTGGCCCTTTCGATAGCAGCCACCAGCTCGGGGGAGATAGTCAGTCTTGACTTGGCGCGCGGCCTGACGGCATTGCAGGTCACCCCGTATCTGCCCATGTCTCTAGCTACGGTCCTGGTGAATCCCACTATCCCCTCTTTGGCAGAGCTGTAGTTGACCTGCCCCATGTTTCCCAATCCTGACTCAGAGGCTGTGTTGATAATGCGGCCGCTTTTCTGCTGTCTGAATATCGCACAGGCGGGCTTGGTGCAGTTGAAAGTCCCGTAGAGGTGGACCTTTATCACAATGTCCCATTCCTCCGGGGCCATGTTATAGACCATCCTGTCCCTGAGAATGCCTGCGTTGTTCACCAGGATGTCCAGCCTGCCGAAGGCATCAATTGCAGTCTTGATAATTCTCTCTCCGCCCTCTGCGGTAGCCACACTATCGTAGTTAGCAACCGCCTCCCCACCCATCTTCTTGATTTCCGCCACCACCTCATCGGCCGGCGATTTTGATGCGCCGCCGCTACCATCGCCGCCGCCACCCAGGTCGTTCACCACTACTTTAGCGCCCTCCTGTGCAAACAGGATAGACTCAGCCCTCCCGATGCCACGGCCGGCGCCGGTGAGGACAGCCACTTTACCCTTCAGTCTATCACCCATGTCTTGCTTGTCCTCCTTGTGTCTTTTTAGTATTTATGCGGATAGCCGAGTGCTCGACCGAATTTACCGCAGCTATTATAGCATTATCCACGCTCGGTGGCACTACCTGGCATGAAATAGATTCCCGCAAGCTCGTGCTTCAGTTCCCGCACCATGAGCTCGGTCACAGCCTGGCGCACATCTAATCCTTCGAAGAGAACGCGGTGCACCTGCTGGGCGATGGGCATCTCCACGTTAAGCTCCCCGGCAAGCTTGAGGGCGGCAACAGTGGCATTAACTCCCTCCGCTACACCCGTCATGGAAGCGGTGATTTCCTTCAGTGCACGCCCTTTGGCTAATTCCTGCCCTACGAAGCGGTTACGGCTCAGGGGACTGTTGCATGTAGCTACGAGGTCGCCCAGGCCGGCCAGACCGGCAAATGTCATAGGGTTTGCTCCTGCCGCCACGCCGAGGCGCGTGATTTCGGCAAGGCCCCTGGTTATCAGACCAGCCTTAATATTATTACCGTAGCCCAGGCCGTCAATCATGCCCGCTGCCAGGGCGATGATATTCTTGAGCACCCCCCCCAGCTCCACCCCGACCACATCGGTGTTGGTGTAAACACGGAATACCGGCGAAGCCATTATCTTCTGCACTTTAGCCGCCATTTTTATATCGTAGGCTGCTACCACCGTGGTTGCGGGCAGGCCGCGGGCTATCTCCCGGGACAGGTTGGGGCCGGAAAGGAGGCAGATATTACGATGAAACCGAGGCGGTATCTCTTCGAAAATCACCTGGGACATGCGTCTGGTGCTGTCCAGCTCCAGCCCCTTGGCCACGCTCAAAATGAGCATGGAGCCAGTGAGATGCTTCCTGACTAGCCTCATATTATGGCGCATATGCCATGAGGGAACAGCCAGAATTAGCAGGTTCGCTCCGCCCAGCGCCTCTTCCAGTGAAGCAGTAGCGCTCAGTCCTTCGGGGAAAGGGAAGCCAGGAAGGCGGGTTTTGTTCTCCTGCTCACGGTTCAGTCGTTCCGCCTCTGCCTCAGTTCGCGCCCAGAGCCTGACATTGAGCCCATTGCGGCTGAGCATTATGGCCAGGGTCGTGCCCCAGTCGGTGGTGCCTATTACGGCTACCTTATCCGTCCTGCGCCCCATCAGATCTGCCTCTTTTCCCCTTTCTGTCCCAGCTTGCTCTCCTTGCCCGATAGCAGCCTCGTTATGTTATCCCGATGCTGGAAAATTATCAAGGCCACCGCGACCCCGATAAACACAAAGTATTGCCACGGGGCGCGGTCTACAGCCCAGAAAGCGCCCATCGCCGCCACGGCAGCAAGGGAACCCACTATGGAGGCCAGCGACACGTAGCGAGAGGCCAAGGCAACCAGGACAAAGACAGCCAGGCCAATAACACCGCTCAATGGGGCTGGCATAGCCATCGGCAGAAGCGCTCCCAGCGAAGTGGCGACACCGCGTCCGCCCTTGAACTTGAGGAACAGCGACCAGTCGTGTCCGGCGATGGCAGCGAAACCGGCAGCCATCTCGCCCATGGGGGAACCTATAACATAATGACCTATGAGAATTGCTGTCACTCCCTTAAGCACGTCAAGGCCAAGGACAACGACAGCCGATTTGGTGCCGATGGTGCGCAGCACATTGGTGGTGCCGATACTCCCGCTGCCGTATTTCCTGACATCGACTCCCCTCAGCTTCCCTGCTATCAGCCCCCAGGGAATCGAACCGATTAGATAACTGCCGATAATAACAGCCACGTACTCAGTCATTTTTGCCCTTCCGCTTGAAAATGAGCTTCAACGGGGTGCCCTTGAATCCGAAGGCATCTCTGATACTGTTCTCCAGATAGCGCTGATAGGTAAAGTGGACCAGCCGGGGATCGTTGACAAAGAATACAAAGGTGGGTGGATTGACATCGGGTTGGGTTACATAACTAACCTTGAGTTGTTTGCCTCCGACCGAGGGAGGCGAGTGAGCAGCTAAAATCTGGCTCAATTTTTCATTCAGCACAGGCGTGGCGATGCGCTTCTGCCTCTCCCGATATACCTGTTTCGCTGCAGACAGCATCCCATCGATTCCCTTCCCGAACTGGGCTGAGGCGAAAACTACAGGCACATCGGGGAAGAACTTGAGCTTCTGCTGAATCTCACGGGCGCATTGAACCTTGTTCAATTCCAATTGGGGAGCTAGGTCCCATTTGTTCATCACCACCACCATCCCCTTGAGCGCCTCATGAACATAGCCAGCGATGTGGGCATCCTGCGCTATCATGATTTCGGGGGCTTCGATGACCAGAAGCACCACATCCGCCCTCGATATGGCGTTGAGGGAGCGCATGACGCTGTACCTTTCGATACCTCTCTCGATACGGCCCCGTCGCTTTATCCCCGCGGTATCGATGAACATCACGGGCTCGCCCTTGTAATTGAAGACGGTATCCGTGGCATCGCGTGTCGTGCCTGGCGTCTCGCTCACAATCGCCCTCTCCGTGCCCAGGATGGCATTGAGCAGCATGGACTTGCCCACATTGGGGCGTCCCACGATGGCGATTTTAAGCATGTCCGGCTCAGCTTCAGAGGGAGCGGAGGGCGGCAGCAAATCGATTACTCTGTCCATGAGGTCGGAGACGCCTGTGCCGTGATAGGCGCTTATCGGCAACGGCTCGCCGATGCCCAGCTCGTGGAACTGAAAAGCATCGCTGCGGCGCTGATCGTTGTCCGCCTTGTTCACAGCCAGGGCTACAGGCTTTTGGGAGCGTCTGAGTATTTCCGCAAGCTCCTGGTCCGGGACAGTTACCCCATCGACAACGTCCACTATGAAGATGACGGCGTCGGCTTCATTGATAGCAACCTCGGCCTGATTCTTTACCTTTTGCCTCAGGTCGGATTCAGGTCTGGGCTCGAGTCCTCCGGTATCGACGATGGTTAGCTCGCGTTTCTCCCAGGTGATATCGGCATAGACCCTGTCCCGCGTGGTGCCCGGCAGGTCTTCCACAATAGCGATGCGCTCGCCAGCCAGCCGGTTGAACAGGGTGGACTTGCCCACATTGGGCCTGCCTACTATAGCGACTATGGGCTTGGACATTATTTACCCAGCAATTCTACCAGTATCGCCTTCTGCACGTGCAGGCGGTTCTCCGCCTGGCCAAAGGCCACGGATTGCTTTGAGTCGATGATGCCATGAGCGACCTCCTCACCGTGATGAGCGGGTAGAGGGTGCATGAATATGGCATCCTTCTTCGCCAGCTTCAATAGCCTGGCATCCACCTGATAGCCAGCGAAAGCCTTGCGCCGTTTAACGGCCTCTGCCTCCTGCCCCATGCTGGTCCAGACATCGGTATAGACTACATCGACGCCCTTCACAGCCTCTTCCGGTTGTTTGAGAAGCTGGATTTCAGCGCCGCTCTGCCTGACGAAGCGGCGACCCAAACTTACTACCTTAGCAGAAAGCTCATAACCTTTGGGCGAGGCAATCCGGAAGTTTGCGCCTACCAGGGTACAGGCAAGCAAAAGGCTGGTCGCCACGTTGTTGCCATCTCCGATATAGGCAACGGTCAGACCCTTCAGTTTACCCTTCTTCTCATACATAGTCATAATATCGGCGAGAGCCTGGCAGGGGTGCTCACCATCCGACAATGCGTTTATAACAGGCACGCTGGCATATTTCGCCAGCGCCTCCACAGTAGCCTGAGCGAAAGTCCGTGCTGCGATGCCATCCACATAGCGGCTGAGCGTTTTAGCCGCATCCGAGATGGATTCCCTGCCCCCCAGTCCTACCTCAGCCTGGGAAAGGTATACGCTGTGCCCGCCAAGTTGATGCATGGCGACATCGAAGCTGACCCTGGTGCGCAGAGATGGCTTCTCAAAAACTAAGGCAAGTGTCTTCCCGGCAAGCACCGGCCTAATTGCCTTTTTCTGCTTCATCTTGACAGCATTTTTTATGATGCGCTGCACATCATCTGGCGTGAGGTCGCCTACGGACAGAAAATCTTTCCCCTTCATGTCGGTCTCCTTATTCAATTCGCGTTTAGAATCTAAGGCGGTTTCACTTTATTGAAGTGATTTAAATCGCCTCCGCGAAGAAAAACGCATTATATGTAAGCCCTGTCCCCTTGTCAATATACATCTGATTAGGGTTAAGTTTAAACATGGTTGATAAGCCTCTAGGCACTACTTAATACCAATTAACCAGAGTGATTGCTACAACTGTGACAGCTATGATAGCAAGGCAGGAAAACCTCTCGGTTACACGTGGTTCAGATGCGGGTTCGCTCACCCAGTCAATACCAGCTTTTTTGACTATCTCCATTTTTAGTAACTCATCGTGGCACTTGTTTACTCGCTCACTCGCTATATGCCTTTTTTGAAATTGCCACCGTACGAGAAATAGGATAATAGCTCCAGAGATGGTAAAAAATACACTGAAAAATATTCGCCATGGGCAACAATGAGAA
>DATKWL010000097.1:0-2609 GCA_035529555.1 Dehalococcoidia bacterium
CGGTTGCGACGCCCTGGGCCGGCCAGCGCCGGTAGTGGAGATAGAGGGGATATGTAAGGCAATTGGAGTGCCGGTCAAGGTTAGAGACCCCTTCGAGATAAACGAGGCTATACAGGAGCTTTACGATATGCTTCAGGAGTGCGGCCCCAAGGCCATGGTGTTTCGCCGCAGATGCCATCTCGTAGAGACCAAGGAGAAGGGTAAGAAAAAGGTCTATGTGGACACGGCGAAGTGTATAGGCGACGATTGTGGCTGTGCTCGCTTCTGCAGCAGGGTATTCAACTGCCCCGGCATAATCTGGGACCAGACGGCACAGAAGGCGCGCATTGATGAAGTGGTATGCACCGGCTGTAGTGTCTGTGCTACTCTCTGCCCGCGGGGCGCTATCGTTGTCGAGGGAGGGTAAGACATGGCTCTGAAGAAAGACCCGCTGAATCTCATCATTACGGGAGTCGGGGGACAGGGGAACGTTCTGGCTTCCCAGATACTGGCCTCCGCCGGCATAAAAGAGGGTCTCTATGTCACGGTAGGGGAGACCTACGGTGCTTCCCAGCGGGGAGGTCCTGTGATGAGCCATGTGCGCTTCTCCGCTGTGGCGCAATGCGGCCCTCTGATATCCGAGGGGCAGGCTGATATCGTGGTCGGGATGGAGCCTGTGGAGGCACTGCGCGTGGTGACGGATTATGGCAACCCCACAACCAGGGTCATAGTTAGTCCCAGGCCCATCTACCCCATCTGGGTGCTCGCCGGACAGGCTACGTATCCGCCGCTGGAGGAGATTGTCGGGAAGTTAAAGGAACTGGTGGCAAAGGTTGAAGTAGTGCAATTATCGAAGGACGGGAAAGCGCCCCTGCCTATGAACATACTCATGCTTGGGGCTTTAGCAGGCTCGGGAATGGTTCCTATCGCCGTCAAGTCCTTTGAGAAGGTAATGAGGGAGATATTTACACCTAAAGACCTGGAGCGGAACCTCAAGGCTTTCCATACAGGTGTTAGTGCGCTGAAAAAGAAAAGCGCCCCGGCGAAATCAAAGGCAAGTCGCAAAAAGAGTTCGTAAGCTTCAGATTATTTCAGTAGGTTGCGTGCTCCCCCGCCCGAAAGCCGCCAGACGAAACGAGCCGCGTCACCGAAAAACGCAAAACGATTAACTGACGTACTCTGTCAGAGAAGGTGAAATATCAAATGCCCAAGAAGAATCCTGCGAAACCGGACAAACGTCTTACTGCTGTTTGTGGATTGTTTTGCCCTAGCTGCGCGATATTCATAGCTACCCACGAAGACCCCAAGAAGCTGAAGTTGATTTCGGAAAACCGCAAGGTTACAGTCGAGGAAGCTAAATGCGACGGCTGTCGTGCGCAACGTCGCAACTCTTACTGCAAGACGTGCAAAATGTACCTATGTGCCACTAAAAAAGGCATAGACTTCTGCGGCCAGTGTGAAGATTACCCCTGCGGGGATTTGAAGGAATTTCAAGCCGAATACCCTCATCGTTTCGAGTTATGGCAAGCCCAAGAGCGCATCAAAAAGGTCGGGTATGAGCAGTGGTACAAAGAGCAGCTGAAACATTACTCATGCCCCAAATGTCATACCTTGAATTCTGCCTACGACTTTACCTGCCGGAAGTGCGGGGCTTCGCCAAGCTGTGCCTATAACAAACTGCACGAACAAGAAACTATTCGGATGCTGTCGAATATGAAGCTATAAAAATGCTATTTCAACAAACTCAAGGCAACTGAAAGCCGCCGGACGAAACGAGCCGCGCCACCGCAGGACGCAAACCGATTAACAAATTAAGCGCCAACTTGCATTAGTTCTCTGGGTTTGCTATAGAAAATGGTCGCTTCCTGAGGCGAAACGAGACGAGACTTAATAAGGTTTTGAAGCGCTTGGTCCAGGGTTTGCATTCCATATTGACTACCGGTCTGCATATAGGTGGTAATCTGTTCTGTTTTACCTTCGCGGACCAGATTCCTTATAGCATCGGTGCCTATCATTATTTCAACGGCGGCTACTCTTCCTTTGCTCGATGTTCGGCGCAACAATACCTGAGAGAGCACGCCTTCCAGAACTAAGGATAACTGTAATCGTATTTGTTCCTGCTGGTGAGGGGGGAAAGCATCAATAATCCGGTCAATAGCTTGGGATGCACTGGATGTATGCAAAGTGCTCAGCACAAGGTGTCCTGTTTCGGCTGCAGTGATTGCAGTGCTTATTGTTTCCAAATCTCTCATCTCTCCGACCAGTATTACATCCGGGTCTTGACGTAGCACGTGCCGTAGAGCTTTGGCGAAGGAGTTGGTGTCGTGCCCCAATTCCCTCTGTGCGATGACACACTTATTATCTTGAAATAAGTATTCGATAGGGTCCTCGACAGTTATTATATTCCGTGCCTGGGTATTGTTCAGATGGTCAATCATTGCAGCTAAAGTAGTTGATTTGCCTGTCCCGGTTCTACCGGTCACAAGGATCAAACCACTAGGTTTTTCAACTAATGGCCTGCAGATGGGAGGAAGGCCCAGTTCTTCTATGGTAGGAACCTCAAATGAAACCCGTCGAATGGCGAGACTGAGAGTGCCACGCTGCATAAAGGCATTAATCCTGAAACGAGC
>DATKWL010000098.1:0-2341 GCA_035529555.1 Dehalococcoidia bacterium
TTTAACCCCTTTTTGAACGCAATCCTGCATCGCTGCAGGGACATCCGCATAGGGGACAGTTATCACAGCGAAATCTACAGGGCCAGGCACATCCAGCAGATTCTTGTAGGCCTTCAGCCCCATCACCTCGGGGTCTTTCCGATTTATGGGGTAAACCTCTCGATTGCACCTGCTCTGGAGCACGCGGCCCAGGATATTGAAACCCCATTTGCCGAAGGTATTCGATGCACCGATTACTGCCACAGACCTTGGGTTAAACAGATGGTTTAACTGCTCATTCAGATTCATCTTTACACTCGCCATGAAAATTGGCCGTTATAGAACGGTCTGATTTGCGCTGCTCGAAGATAACAAGCTGCAGACTTTTCACAAAGCAACAACGCCTGAAATGCCACCCCCAGCTAGTACAATAGTTTATCCGAGTACCGATTAACTGTCCATCTTTCGAGAGGTAGCTCAAAATAGCGATAGAGAAACGAGCAGAAAAGGTTTCTATGTCTTTGCGAGGAGTCCGCCTCCGGTGGAAGACGAAGCAATCTGGTGGAGTGAGGTAGAGGCCGATGGGATTGCTTCGCCTTCCTGTGGAATGGCTCGCAAAGACATAGGGAAAAGGAAATGGCCGCAAGAATTCCGAAATTCCCATTTCACTAGCTAACTTCTTATTCAGGGAAGCAGGTATGCTTAATCAGAGCGAGCAAATAATTAAGGCGGAGATTACGCGAATCTCCGCCTTAACCGAGGTGATAAGGCTTGGGAATGCCAAGCCACCCTATAGATTGTCGGAGGTAAGAGCCAGGCTGGGGGCTGGATGGCTGAAATGAGCGGGCTTCACTTTTTGCTGGCTGGTAATACCTTTGTGACCTTGCCCTCTCTTACCTCTGGTCTCACTATACCACCCTCCGCTGAACCTGTCCTCGGCATTAATGCGTATTCCACTAGGCAAAAATACCTATTTTTTAATTAAGATTATGTTATTGCCCCAAAAAATGTGCCCGCCAGCACTGCCAACTACCAGAGCGAGGTCACGATATGCCTCTTGATGTTAAAAAAGGCGCAAAAATGGGGCTGTTTTTGATCTAAAAATGCATTTTTGACTGGTTTCACGTCTCGTGGGGAGTATATGGGTGTGATAAGAGGTAATTAATGGCCTCCCTCATATTAGAGTGGACTTTAACATAAATATCATGTTAGAATATAAACCACTCCAAATGAATACGGCATAAGGGGAGGATGATTCATTACAATGGCTGGGAAGCAAGAAGTAGACCTTAAAACTTTCGTAGAGAACGTAAATAAAAAGAATCAGCAGCACAACGGCAAGAAGGTTCGGTTCTCCTGGACGAAACGCAAGAGGCGGATGAAGAAGTAATACCTCTTACCTCTGCATATCAGCAGTTTGGCGAAAAGGAAAACCCTCTTTATCGAAATCCGGCAGATAGTTTTCCGCCGACCCCATCTCCTGCACCCACCCGTTCTCCAGTCCAGACTCATATAATGCCTTAAGGGCTGCCCCGTACTCAGAAGCGGTTATCATCCTGGAAAGCAAGGGATGCTGTTTGGCCCGGTGAGTGGGATAGTATTGCGCCATCAGGCTGACAGTTACTTTCGGTGAAACCTCTTTCGCCAGCCACCTCAGTGATTCCTCGCTGCCCGCCAGATTGTTGGGCAGAATGAGGTGGCGCACAATCAGGCATCGTTGCGCCACTCCGGATTCATCCACTACCAGCTCTCCCACCTGTCTGCACATCTCTTTGATAGCAGCGCGTGCGTTCTCTACATAATCAGGAGCTTTGGAGAATTTCCGGGCCCAGGTATTTGAGGCATACCTCAAATCGGGCAGGTAAATGCTAATTATGCCCTCCAGCTCCTTCAAGGTTGCTACGGAGTCATACCCGCTGGAGTTATAGAGTATAGGTGTCCTGAGCCCCAGAGGCACCGCCTCCAGAACCGCACGAACCAACTGCGGGACGAAGTGGGAAGGAGAGACGAAGTTGATATTGTGACAACCCAGTTCATTCTGGAGATAGAGCATATCTTCAACCAGTTTGCGGAAATCCATCTCCTTAGACTTCTGCTTCTTCCAGTTTTGGCTTATCTGGTAGTTCTGGCAGTAGACACACCTCATGTTGCAGTTGCCGAAGAAGATAGTCCCCGAGCCTCTGCTACCTGAAATAGCAGGCTCCTCCCCATGATGAGCGCAAATCGTTGAGACCACAGGCAGATAGCCGGAATGGCAAAACCCGTGTTCGTTTTCCAGGCGGTTGACGTGGCACTCTCTGGGGCATATATCACACGAGGCTAACCTTGATTCCAGCCTTTCCGCTCGATGTTTCAATTCACC
>DATKWL010000099.1:0-4000 GCA_035529555.1 Dehalococcoidia bacterium
CTGCTCGCTTCAGTGCCGCGCCTCGACGAAGCCAGGAAGACGCGCCTGGAGCCCATCAAGGGGCAGCCGCCTGACCTTATCGCTCCGCCAGTGGGTTGCGCATTCTGCCCTCGTTGTTCTCAGGCTGACCCTCAATGCCAGGTGAATGGACATCAGCTTGTAGAAATAGAGCCCGGGCATTACACAGCCTGCTGGGTGGCTTGCAAGGAAACACAACATGGGAAATGATACGCTCATAGAGATTAAAAATCTGAAGATGTATTTCCCTATTACCTCGGGGCTGTTTCTCCAGAGGAAAATAGCCGAAGTCAAAGCTGTGGATGATGTCTCCTTTAGTATTCGTGAGGGGGAGACTCTGGGGCTGGTGGGCGAGAGCGGGTGTGGCAAGACCACTGTGGGCAAGTGTATTCTTCAGCTACACCGTGCCACCTCGGGCGAGGTGTTATTTGAAGGCTTAGACCTGTGTAAGCTTTCCAACAAAGAATTGCGTCCCCTGCGCCAGAAGCTTCAGGTTATATTCCAGGACCCGCAGGATTCGCTTGACCCTCGTTTCACTGCCGCCGATATCATAGGCGAGCCGCTTAAAATACAGGGCTTGACCCGTGGTCGTGAGTACCGGGAGCGTGTCTCTGAAGTTTTGAATATCGTGGGACTGTCCCCCTATATGGCTGACCGATACCCGCATGAATTCAGCGGCGGACAACGACAGCGCCTGGGGATAGCCAGAGCCCTGGCGCTGCGCCCCCGTCTAATCATCTGCGATGAGCCTATCTCGGCGCTGGATGTATCGATTCAGGCGCAGATTATCAATCTTCTGGATGACCTGCAGCAGGAGTTCAGCCTTGCCTACCTTTTCATCTCACATGACCTGTCGATGGTACGCCATATAAGCGACAGGGTCGCTGTTATGTATCTGGGTAAGCTGGTAGAGGTATCCGACAGGGATGAACTTTATAAGAAACCCCTGCACCCTTATACTCAGGCTTTGCTATCCGCCGTCCCCATTCCCGACCCTGCTGTGGAGGAGAAGCGGTCAGTAATAGTGCTCAAGGGCGAGGTGCCCAGCCCGATAAATCCACCCTCCGGGTGTGTATTCCATCCCCGCTGTCCTAAAAGGTTCGATTTGTGCTCTGCCTTTATTCCCCCTCTGATTGATTTAGGCGGCGGTCATCAGGTGGCCTGTCTTCTCTACTCCCCCAAATAGTTCCTCGGGTTGCCTTTTATCATAGCTGGCGTAAAGTCCCCCTGAAGCTAACTAAACTCATTCTCAAATTGACTTAGCCCCGATGCGGATGTATACTAATCAAGGCTTTTAACGCTATTGATGAAGCTATAACCAAGAAAGGAGCACCATATAATGTCAGGAGGATTCGGCTTTACCCCAGAGCAGGAAATGCTCCGTGAGGAGGTAAGTAAGTTTGCTCATAAGGCGCTTGCTCCGGGAGCCCTGGCGCGCTCCAAGATGGAGCCTGAGGAACTTCATAAGGACCTGTATGATATAGACAGGCAGATAGTGAAGCTGGGTTGGAATCACCTCAATGTGCCGGAGAAATACGGCGGACACCACATCGACCACGTTTCTCTGGGCATTATTGTGGAGGAGGTAGCCAAGGTAGACCCCACCGTAGAGCCTGTGGGTTCCATACAGGCGACCAGCGCCCTTCTTACGCAGCTTCCCGAGGATATACAGGACGAGTGGTTCCCGCCCCTCATCAGTCGTGAGAAGAGGCACTCCTTCGGTTTCACCGAGTCCGCCGCCGGTGCGGATGCGGCTGGCATCGTAACCAGAGCTGAGAAAAAAGGCGACTATTATATTGTTAATGGTGAAAAGACGCCGCTCCCCGGCGCCACAGTAGCCAACGCGGTCACTATATCAGTCAAGACCGACCCCAAGGCGGGATTCCGCGGCGTAAGCCTGCTCTGGATACCCACCGACCTGCCAGGTGTAACCATAAGGCCTCTTCCCTGGATGGGAAATGCCGGATTGTTTCCCAGTTTCGTGACATTTGACGATGTGAAAGTACCGGTGAGAAACCGCATAGGCGAAGAGGGACTGGGTTTTTACCTGCTGATGGGCACGCTGGACTGGCTGCGCATCATCGTGGCGCTGGAATGTCTGGCGCGCGCCCAGGCCTCGCTTCATGATGCCATGGAATGGTCTAAGGAGCGCAGGACATTCGGTAAGCTCATAGCCTCCTATCAGGGAGTGTCCTTCCCCATCGCGGAGCACTACACCATGGTTGAGGCGGCAAGGATGCTCTGCTATCGCACACTGTATCTCAAGGACCAGGGGCAGATGCACACCATGGAATCGGCGATGGCGAAGTGGTTCAGCGTAGAGGTCTCCTGCCAGTGCATCAAGGACATGATGGTGTTAATCGGGCATCCGGGATACAGTACAGAGCATCCTATTTCGATGCGGTTAAGAGACGTTCTAGGCTACCAGCTTGGAGACGGCCCGCCACAGATTCAGAAGATGATTATCGCCAGACTGCTTCTGGGCAAGTCGATTGCAGGATAACCGGTATATCTTTATTTTCTTGACAGTCTCTGGTATAATGTCACAAAATTCAAATAGGGAGGTGAGAGCCGTATAAGAAATTTGTCTCCGCTGAGACGGAGGCGCCGGATAGAAAATCCAAAACAAAGGGGTGAAGCCAATCATGATGGAACAAATCTTAGGCTTCGGGTTTAGTCTGGCAGTATCGGTGTTCTCCACAATAGCGATGATTATCGCGTTCGGAATCAGACCCATCAAGTGGATAATAAAGTCAGCCAGAACCTAACCCGCTCGACTAAGTTTAAAATTAGCACTGAGTCCCCTGGAAACGGGGGACTTTCTTTTTGTTCAGCATGTCTTTGTGAGGAGTCTGCCTGAGGCGGACGAACCTCACCATTTACATCTATCGGGATTTAAGAGCTCTCGGCTCTGGCCTTGAGGTCGGCCAGCCATTTCTTATCCACTGCTGGTAATGACCTGCGTATGAGGAAATACAAGGGAACCATCAACCAGCCTGACATGGTCTCCCAGGTGCTGGCTATGGTCTTTCCTTCTTGTTCTACGAATTCCCACCCATGAACAGCTTTCAGCCCTATCCTCTTGCCTGCCCATATAATACTCCGTGGTCTATCCGCCTTGGTTAATGTAAGGTCCCATCTCACGCCGCCAAGTTTCGCCTCGAACTTAGAGCCTTCTTTTAACGGGGCGGGTGTGACAAGCTTTGCGAAATCAGTACCCTGCCATTTGGGCCACGCCTCGATGTCAGCCAGAATATCCCAGACCTTCTCCGGCTTTGCCTGTATCTCCAATGAGAACTGGATGCTCGTCTTGCACATGTCACCACCTCCTGGGTGTTGAGGGTAATATCAGCCATCGGGCTGAGTGCTCTTGCAAGATATTATACCGCGTCGAGCGCTAAGTAAACAGGCAATAAGATATCTTCATAATTCAACCCCCTTTATCCCCCAGTCTTGGGGGAATTGGAAGTTGGGGGACACCCCCAAACCCCCGGCAGAGGGGTAGTCCCCTCTGCACTCTCCCATTGCTAAACAATCTTACCCTAGCATGCTTTTTTGACTGCGGTTTTCGTGGTACAATAAAATATTGACCCCCATTGTGGAGAAGATAGATGCCGCTGGATGCCATAGTCGTTCGAGGCGCCCGAGAGCACAACCTCAAGAATATAGATGTCGTTATACCCCGCGACAAGTTCGTGGTTATCACGGGACTCTCCGGCTCGGGGAAAAGCTCGCTCGCCTTCGATACTATCTACGCCGAGGGGCAGCGCCGCTACATGGAGTCCCTCTCCGCCTATGCCCGCCAGTTCCTGGGCAGGATGGAGAAGCCTGACGTTGACTACATCGAGGGGCTGAGCCCCGCCATCTCTATCGACCAGAAGGGCGTCAGGCGCAACCCGCGCTCCACCGTGGGCACGGTAACCGAGGTTTATGACTACCTGAGATTGCTGTTCGCCCGAGTAGGGCATCCCCACTGTCCCAA
>DATKWL010000100.1:0-3060 GCA_035529555.1 Dehalococcoidia bacterium
CGAAGCCAAGATATATGCAGAAATCGCCGGCATGGGAGTGTCCTCAGATGCCTACCATGTGGTGGCTCCCCACAACAATGGCGCCGGCGCTGCGCGTGCTATGCGCTGGGCAATTGAGGATGCCGGACTGGCCCCCGAAGAAATAGAGTACATCAATGCCCACGGCACCTCGACACCCCTCAACGACGCCGTGGAGACCCTGGCGATTAAAACCGTCTTCGGGGATTACGCCCGCCGTGTCCCGATAAGCTCCACCAAATCCATGATCGGGCATCTTTTAGGCGGGTCCGGCGCTGTAGAAGCCGTAGCTTGCATCAAGACGATAACAGAGGGCATAATCCATCCCACCATAAACTACGAGTTTCCCGACCCCGACTGCGACCTGGATTACGTGCCTAATGTGGCCAGGGAGAAGGATGTCAGGACAGCCCTCTCTAACAGCTTCGGTTTCGGCGGCCAGAACGCCTGCCTGGTGTTCAAGAAATACGAAGAATAACGGTGAGTGCAGAGGCGGAATTCTCCCTCTGCTAGAGATTTAGAGAGCTGAAGAAGAAGGGTTGACCTTCTCCCATAATTATTGACAATTTTTTCAGGATGGGCTAGTATGCTTCCACTATGCTCGCAAATGACCTCCCCGGTAAATCCCAAAATCTCATCGGTTTTCCCCTTTTCAGCGACCAGCGGTTTCCTGCAGAGACTCTCGGTTACCACGGATTCTGGTAGATTGCCAGTCTTCTGTAGGCATTATCTCGTACAATAGGCAATCTTCTCAAAAATACTCTCAAAAAGGAGGACTAATGGCCAAAGCGAAGTATGAAAGGTTGTTTTCCCCGGGGCGTATCGGGACGCTCCAGTTAAAGAACCGCATTGTCTATCCCCCCATGGGTACCAATGTCTGTGTCGGTGGCGAGGTCACTGACCGATTCCTGGGGTATCATGAAGCACGCGCCCGGGGTGGCGCCGGGCTCATCATTGTGGAGAACGCCAATATCGACACTGCAGGAGCGCCAGGACTTCCCTTCGGCCTGAATATCGACGACGACAAATACATCCCAGGGTTGCGCAAGCTGGCTCAGACTATCAAGAAGAATGGTGCAAAGCCTGCCCTGCAAATCTACCATGGCTCAATCTGGCCCAAGCCTGGGCAGAGGTCAATATTTGGAACGGATCTACCGAAAGAACTATCAGTGGAGGACATCGAGCAGATTATACAGCGTTTTGTCCAGGCAGCAAGGAGGACCCAAGAGGCGGGGTTCGAGGCCATTGAGATCCACGGCTCTAATATCAATGCGCAGACACAATTCCGCTCAGCCGTCTGGAATAAGCGCAACGATAAGTATGGTGGCAGCGTGGAAAAGAGGGCACGATTCATGTGCGATACCCTCAAGGCTGTGAGAAAAGAGGTAGGTAAAGATTTCACACTGTGGTGTCGCCTTAGCCTGTTTGAGGTGTTCTACACAGGGGTCAGCAAAGTAGCCGAGTACGGCGTCACCATTCAAGACACCTTAATACAAGCTCCCATGTTCGTTAAAGCTGGCGCCGATGCCATACACACTTCAGCCTTCGGCTTCTATGATTACACCTTAGCCTACCTTGTACTATGCCCGGTGGAAATGAACGGCCCAGCCCCGTACCTCAATCTAGTCGAGCAGGTCAAGAAGGTAGTAGATGTCCCAGTGATGGCCGCAGCGCACATCACCCCTGAGATCGGGGAAATGGCCATCAGACAGGGTAAACTGGACTTTGTCTCTATGGGTAGGGCGATACAGGCTGACCCCGAGCTACCTAATAAGCTGGCTAGGGGCAGAGAGAAGGATATACGTCCCTGTATCCACTGCAATCACTGCATGGAGACCTTATCATGGGCAGACGGCGTGGTTTGTGTGGTGAACCCCGCAGTAGGCAGAGAGAAGGAATTTGAGATTAAGAAAGCAGCTAAGCCCAAAAAGGTGATTATCGTGGGCGGTGGCCCTGCGGGCATGGAGGCAGCCCGCGTGGCAACATTAAGAGGGCACCAGGTAACCCTCTACGAGAAAGAGCGAAAGCTCGGCGGTCAACTGATTCTGGCCGGGATACCTCCGTATAAGAAGGAAATACGTGACCTGACCGCCTATATGATACACCAGTTGAGGAAGCTCAAGGTCAAGGTAGTGCTGGGCAAGGCCGCCACCGCCGAAGATATTAAGAAGGCCAAGCCGGATGTGGTCATACTCGCCGTCGGGGTTAAACCTCTCATCCCGACCTCAGAAGACGTACCAGACATTGATACGCTGAAGAACGTAGTGACCGCTGAGGATGTCCTCGCAGGCAAGGCAAAGGTGGGGGACAAGGTATTCATCATCGGCGGCGACCTGGTAGGCTGCGAGACCGCCGAGTTCCTCGCTGACCAGGGCAAGCAGGTGACCATCGCCCGAAGAAGCCAGTTCATGGCGAACAAGATGAACCCCGACATGAGGATGCTGATCGTCGACAGGCTCAGAAATAAAGGTGTGCGAATGCTTACCGGAGTGCAATATCAGCAAGCATTGGACCGCGGTGTCCGCGTCCATGTGCGGGGTGGCATAACCTCCATGGCAGAGATCCAAGCAGACGGGTTGAAGAGCATCCCCGCTGACACCATCGTCCTTGCTGCAGGTTCCATACCCAACAACGAGCTTAAAGCAGCGCTCGAGGGCATAGGCGTCGAGGTCAAGGTCGTTGGTGACTGTGTAGAGCCAAGGACGATGCTGGAAGCCATAAAAGAAGGCTGGCTCGCCGCCAGCGAGATATAAGGAGGTAATTGACGGATGGCGATGTTAAAACTAGGCACTGCCAAATTGAAGGTAGACCATCTTGCGATTGTGGTAAAAAACATCGAGAAAGCTGTAGATTTCTACACCAAGGCATTCGGCTTGAAATTCGAGGAGGTCGCGCAACATGATTTGCCGCCCGATGTGATATACAAAGGCAAGCCCTGCCCCTACACCATGAAAGTGACCTTCGCTCACATGGGGACAGTAAGGCTGGAGTTGGTGCAGGTTGTAAAGGGCGACTGCATCTACACCGACTTCCTCAAGAAGT
>DATKWL010000101.1:0-6596 GCA_035529555.1 Dehalococcoidia bacterium
TCCCTGTCGGCTATGTAAAGTCGGGCGGATAGCTGTCGGTCCTGAGGGGAATTTTCCTCGACATTGGTATCCAGCAGGTAAATATTTACGCGTCCAACCTGTACCCTCGAGGCGCTGATGTACACAGTCCTGTCATTCAATTGAATCTTGACTAAAGGCTTGCGACCTTCCGCAGACATGACGGGATTTATGGGTGCTTCGCTGAAATCCAACTGCTTATATATCTCTTCCTGCCAGCCTTCAGGCGAGATACGCTGAATGAAATAACCCTGAGGGTACATGAAGCCGACTCCAACCAGAGGCAGCCCCAGGTCGCTCGCCTCCTTGCAGATATCACCGGCGAGGATGCCCAGGCCTCCGGCGTAGATAGGTAAAGAGCTGTGAATGGCAAACTCCATAGAGAAATAACCAATAGGGCCAGGTAAAAGCTTGGGATGATTGTTTTCAAACCAAGTGTCACGGGTGGATGTTTCCAAGTCGAAAGCCGACATTACAGAATTGTCTAGAGTAAGAAAGGACGGGTCGCTGGCGGCTGCCCTCAGCTTCTCCGGATTGATATCGCGCAACTGTTTGACCGGGTTATGGCCGCTAATCCGCCACAGCGGATAGTCCAGCGCCCTGAATAAATCTCGCGCCTGTGGGTGCCAGCTCCACCACAGGTTGTTGGCAAGTTCGTTCAGTCTCCCTATTCGTGCAGGTAGATTTGGTCTCTGTAACACCTTTTTGTCTTTCCTCCGTTTATCCTGCCATCAGGATAGCTTTCCATACATAGTATAATACATCGGCAACAGTGAAACTACATAGATTGTGAATGAAAATATCCACATTATGCAGGGTCGAGGAGCAAAAAGGAGCCCTGCAAATCATTCCAACCAAGCTTGACGTGCTTTAGAGCGTATGCTACAATTCATCTTTGGGTGTAGGTTAACCAACCAGCCTCCAAATTTTGTTGTGATTTATTGTAGCGTATCCATGAGAAGATGCCTTTGTCCCCTTATGCAATAACTGTCATATAGGGACAAGGCTTTTTTATTTGCGTAACAGCCAAACAAACGCATCAAGGAGTGTGTCATGCCTAAAGTTGAGACGAAGCTCTATCGGAAACCAGAAGAAGCAAAAAAGGCAATCAACGACCTCAAGGCAAATGGCTTTAAACCGGAGGAAATCGGTGTAGTCACCAGCGAGAAAAGAAAGAAGGAGCTGGCTGAAAGCATCAAACCGGCAGCGGATGTGGGCTCAGTCCTGGCTATGGGTGCTGCAACATCCATTTCCAAGGCAGGCAGCGACCTGGGCAAGGCGCTGTCGGAGCTATGGGGTGTTCCCGAGGATACCGTCAACTATTACCAGCACAGTGTCGTCTTGGGCGGCATCGTAGTGAGCGTCCATACCGACGATGCTAAGGCGGACCAGGCCCGTCAGTTGCTGAGGGCTGCTGCTGGTCCAGTTGCCAAGAAGACCCCCCTGAACACAACTAGCCCGGGCTTCCTCAAGGCCAGCAGAATGAGTTCTACAAATCCCATCGACGCGCCCATGTCAGGCGACTTCCGAAGATATTAATGGAGGCTTAGAAAGATGTCGAAATTTATCGCCACCAGAGCAATTAGAGGCGCTCACACCGCTGTGAAAATGGCGGACGATATGCTTCAGGATGCCCTGAAGACAATGGGCCCAGATACCCCCATCGTATTTAAAGATACGGCAGGCGGTGGTACCGCATTCCATCTCCCCACCATCTGGGGACTTCTAGGTATTAAGGTACAGAAGCTGGGTGAGCTGAAACCTGTTGTGGAATATGCCAAGGGTCTGCTGCCCCCGGTACCCGGCGAGAACATGTGGCTGCCATACCTCGGCGAGACCCTGGACGCCGGAGCAGCCACCCTCTACGCCTTCGAAACCATAGAGGGCATACGCTTCGCCAAGGGCGAGCAGCCCGAGAAGAAGGATGGCTTCGAGTACAACGGCCCCATCAATGACGCTCAAATGAGAGGCTGGGGCATTCAGCTCGTCGACGGAAGAATGTCGGGTTTCGCTGCCCTGGTCGGCTGCGCCAAGAGCACCGAGGTAGCGGTCAAGATTGTACGCGAATTGCAGTCCAAGGGACAGCTCATCTTTATCTCCAGCAACAGAAACGGTCGCAATGTTGCCGACCAGTTGCGCGAGGGCGGGGTTGACATGGGGTATAATACCTTCATCGTCCCCTTCGGTACCGATATCGTCTCGGCTATCTACGCTCTGGGCTTCGCCACCCGCGCAGCCTTGAGCTTCGGCGGTATCGAGCCGGGCGATGCCCGCCGCATTTTGCTTTACAACAAGTTCCGCTGCTTCGCATTTGTGTTAGCCCTGGGCCCGATTACCGATATGGAGTATGCAGCAGCAGCCGGCGCCATCAACTACGGATTCCCTGCATTCGCTGACACCGTGATACCCAATATCCTGCCCACAGGAATAACTAAGTTCGAGCACGTGGTCAGCATGCCCTTCGATGACATTCCGGGCAAGGATGACCTCGAGAAGGCTGAGAGATTGGTGCAGCGCTGCATCGAGCTGCGCGGCATTAAGCTTAAGATAGCCAAGGTCCCCATACCCGTTGCCTTTGGCGCTGCTTTCGAGGGCGAGGTAGTACGCAAGGCCGACCTGGCCTGCGAGTTCGGTGGCAAGGGTGGCATGTGCTTCGAATGGTTGAGAATGAAGAAGCTGGATGAGGTCGAGGACGGCAAGATTACAGTGGTCGGCCCCGATATAGACAGCTTCGCCGTAGGGTCCAAGAACCCGCTGGGCATCGTGGTGGACGTAGCCGGACGCAAGATGCAGAAGGACTTCGAGTCGGTGCTGGAGCGCCAGATTCACCACATGATGAACGGTGCCGAGGGCGTGTCCCACCAGGGACAGAGAGACATCACCTGGATACGAATACACAAGAACGCTGCCGCTAAAGGATTAAAGCTGCGGCACTTAGGCGACATTTTACATACCTGCCTGAAAAATGATTTCGGCGCCATTGTGGACAAGGTGCAGGTAACACTATACACTGAACCTGCCAAAGTAAAAGAGCTGTTTGAACAGGCCCGCGCTGTATACAGGGAGCGGAATGCCCGTATGGCCGGGCTTAGCGATGAGGCTGTCGACACCTTCTATAGCTGCACATTGTGCCAGTCTTTCGCTCCTAACCACGTTTGCGTTATCAATCCGGAGCGTGTAGGTCTGTGCGGTGCCTATAGCTGGCTCGACTGTCGAGCCGCTTTTGAGATGAAACCCGCCGGGCCCAACCAACCGGTACCCAAAGGCAAAGCGATAAGCGAGAAAACCGGTGAGTGGGAGGGCGTGAACCAGTTCGTTCATGAGCACTCACAGAAGAAGATAGAGAGGTTTACCATTTATTCTTTGATGGATGCCCCGCTGACCACCTGCGGCTGCTGCGAGTGCGTTATGGCGGTTATACCCGAAGCCAACGGCGTTATGGTTGTGTCGCGCGATGACTACGGCATGTCCCCCTGCGGCATGACCTTCACCACGCTGATGAGTACGGTCGGCGGCGGTTTGCAGACGCCGGGCATGATGGGACACGGCAAGACTTACGTCGCCAGCAAGAAGTTCATCCCTGTTGAGGGCGGTATAAAGCGATTGGTATGGCTGTCAAAGAACCTGAAAGAGGAACTGGCAGAAGAATTGAAAGCTGCTTGTGAGCGGGAAGGTGTTCCCGACCTCATGGACAAAGTCGCCGATGGCAGCCAGGTTACCACTGTGGAGCAATTGCTTCCGTGGCTGGAGGAGAAACAGCACCCCGCTCTGAGCATGGACTCAATTATCGGTTGATGTAGCTGTGCCATGAAAAAGGCTTTAGAACATAAAACGAGGGTCGTTCTTACCGACCCTTGTTTTATTGCTTTTCATGTTTTATGCTCCATACTAGAGAAAGGAGAGTTGTGAGATGCCTGGAGTAGAGATTCCTATTGAAAAATGGACGGGCAAGATACGTGAGGTGAAACTGGGGGGAGGCAAAAGAAAAGAAATTATAGTTGGTGGTGAAAACACCCTGCCTTTTCTTAGCTTCGAAGGTTCGATACCCCACACACCCAGAGTAGCCATAGAAATCCAGGATAAAGAGCCAGCGGCCTGGTCACCATCCCTGCTTTCCGCCTGGGGAGACGCAGTGAAAGACCCTGCGACCTGGGCTAAGAAGGCTGTGGAATTCGGCGCTGAGATTATCGTGCTGAGACTGGTAAGCGCCCATCCCGAATCAGGAAACACCGGCGCTGACGAAGCCAAGAAGACAGTGGATAAGGTGCTCGCTGCTGTTGACCTGCCGCTCATTGTCATAGGACCCGGCGTAGCGGAAAAGGATAACGCTGTTCTGGTCACGGTCTCCGAGGCAGCAAGGGGGCAGCGCATAGGTATCGGCAACTGCGAGGAGAAGAACTACCGCACTGTTGCCGCTGTGTGTATTTCGGATGGACACATTGCCATCGCCAAGTCGCCGCTGGACATAAACCTGGCCAAACAGCTTAACATCCTGCTCACCGATATCGGTGTACCCGCTGATTCAATCCTCATGGACCCCGATACAGGAGCGCTGGGATACGGCCTGGAGTACGCCCTCTCAATACGCGAGCGCATCAGGCTGGCTGCTCTCGGTGGCGATGCCATGGTCAACATGCCCATCATAGGCCATGTTGGAGTAGAGGCCTGGCGTCAGAAGGAATCAAAGGCGAGTCAGGGAGTGCCACCGGCCTGGGGCAGCGTGGAGGAGAGAGGCTTAGCCTGGGAAGAGCTCACTGCCATAACCGTTATCAATGCCGGCTCTAACATTGTTTCTCTGCTACATCCCAAATCAGTAGAGCGGATCAAGGCTACTATCGGCAAACTGATGGGAAAAAAATAGGGGAAAGGAGACGGAACAATGGCGTTAACTGGTATTCAGATTTATAAGTATTTACCCAAGACGAACTGCAAGGAGTGCGGTCAACCTACCTGTCTGGCTTTTGCCATGAAGCTGGCGGCAAGCCAGGCGGAGCTTTCCGCTTGCCCTTATGTCAGCGCGGAATCCAAACAGGCGCTGGCAGCGGCTTCCAAACCGCCGATTCGCCTGGTTACCGTGGGCGCAGGAGACAAAAAAATCGAGGTAGGTAACGAGACAGTCTTGTTCCGCCATGATAAGACTTTTGTCCATAAGCCCGGCCTCGTTATAAGAGTCAAGGACTCCATGCCGCTGGACCAGGTCACCAAACTCGTAGGTGATGTCAGCAATTATAAAGTTGACCGCGTGGGAATTACCTTCGGCATGGACGGCATCGCCGTTCAGAACGATTCCGGCAATGCTGCCACCTTCGCCAAATGTGTTGAGGCGGTTGCTGGCAAGACCGACCTCCCGTTAGTCTTGATAGCGACGAATCCCGATAGCATGAGCGCAGCGCTGGAAAAAGTTTCCAAGGCTAAACCTGCTATCTATGCCGCAAACAAAGAGAACATCGACAAGATGATAGAGCTGGCCAAGAAATATGCTTGCCCGTTGGCTGTACAAAGCTCCGACGGTTTGAACGAGCTTGCCGAACTCACGGAGAAGGCAGCCAAGGCCGGAGTGGCAGACCTCATCATGGATCCCGGCGTTCGAGGCTTCGGCGACACACTGGTAACTTTAACTCAGTTGCGCAGGCTGGCCTTGAATAAGCGCTTCGAGCCCTTGGGTTATCCCATAATTACCTTCCCCGGAGAGGGCACAGCTTCTGCACAAGAAGAAGCTGTTCTGGCAGGACAGCACATCGCCAAATACGGCGGTATCATTGTTCTCGACCACTTCTCACCCGCCATAGCTTATGCCCTGGTAACGCTGCGGCTTAATGTTTACACCGACCCGCAGAAGCCAATTCAGATGAAGCCGGGCCTGTATCAAATTTTGGAGCCCAAGCCAACCAGCCCGCTCTGCGTAACCACCAACTTCTCGCTGACCTACTTCTCCATAGCCGGAGAGCTTGAGGCTGCGGGATGGGCTTCCTGGCTGCTGGTTTGCGATACAGAGGGTCTCTCGGTACTCACCGCTTGGTCTGCCGGTAAGTTCGATGCCGATAAGATTGCCAAGACAGTCAAGGCACAGAATGCCGCCGAGAAGGTAACCCACCGCAACCTGGTTATCCCCGGTGGCGTTGCCGTGCTGAGAGGCGAGCTTGAAGAGGCGCTGCCCGACTGGAAGATTATGGTGGGCCCACGCGAAGCCATGGCCGTAGGTAGCTACCTCAAAGAGCACTGGAAAGTTTAATAACGCAAGATAATAGAAGGGGTAGAGGGATTCTCAGCCTTCTACCCCTTTGACAGTTTAGATAACGCAACCAATAGTGAAATCCTAAACCATGGCCTGAGCTTTTGTCGAAGGCAAATTCAAATTAAGCTTTCAGCTATCAGCACTCAGCGGCCAGTTAATGGGAAATCTGAAAGCCGATAGCTGACGGCTGAACACTCAAAAGATGACTACTACAATAGCTATTGCAGGCAAGGGAGGCAGCGGCAAGACCACCATCGCTGCCCTGCTTATCAAATTGCTCTCTGAGAAGGGTGCTGTCCTGGCTATAGATGCCGACCCCGCCACCAACCTTAACCTGACACTG
>DATKWL010000102.1:0-3882 GCA_035529555.1 Dehalococcoidia bacterium
TCGGAGAACAGCTTCTTCTCATAATCGATAGCCTCATACACGCTGACATTCATTGTCTTGTTGACAGCCTTTTTGGTGTAGTCCAGAGCTACGGCACCCTTGCTGATGAGCTTTTTCACCATGGCATTGACAGCTTCCTCAAGCTTATCCGGTGGGACAACCTGGTTCACCAAGCCTATTCTGTAGGCCTCTTGTGCATTGATGGGGTCTCCAGTGAGGCACATCTCCATGGACTTGCCCTTGCCTACTAGGCGTGTCATCCTGACGCTGCCTCCACCGCCGCACATAATGCCCAGCTTTATCTCAGGCTGGCCGAACTGAGAAGTCTCAGTAGCTATCCTGATATCGCAGCCCAGAGCAACCTCACAGCCCATGCCAAAGGCGATGCCATTGATTGCTGCAATCACCGGTTGAGGCAGGTCCTCGAGCATAGTGGGGGAGAAGTAACGTTCGTGATCGTCCCTTACCCTGCCGCCTTTCTTCGTCATTTCCACCCAATGCAGTATCGTCTTATCAATATCCGCGCCAGCCATAAATGCACGGTCTCCAGCCCCGGTGATAACCACAACTCTGACACTCTTGTCAGCAGCGATGTCCTTCACGGTTGCCTTAAGCTCATCGGACATCTGGGGATTGAAGGCATTCAAGACCTGCGGTCTGTTGAATGTAATTTTGCAGACCCCGTCCTTCTTCTCTACTATGATAGTTTCGTATGCCATCGTACGCTCCTTCTTAGCAATTCAGTTCTCTTGCCTGAACTGCTTCATTATTTATGCTTATGCGCCTCTGTTTTAACAAGTTCGATGAACTTGTTTATATCCGAACCGGCGCCATAGATATCCCTGACGCCCTGTTTCTTGAGCATCTCATAGTCTTCGTCAGGGATAACACCACCCAGAACCACCATCACATGACCCATGTTGTTTTTCTTCAGTCCTTCCATCACCTTGGGCAGATGTGCCTCATAAGCGCTAGTGAAGAAGCTCATGCCTACGACGTCAACATCTTCCTGAACAGCCATCTTCACTACCTCCTCCGGCTGGCTGTAGCTGGCGTAGACAACCTCGAAGCCAGCATCCTTGCAGCGAGAGGCAATCAATCTGAGGCCGCGGTCATGTATATCAATCCAGTGCTTTACCAGCAGAACCTTCGGTCTTCCGTTTTTGGACAATTCCCTGCTCCTCCTTTCTCAATTGCTTAATTAATCAAGCACTTAGAATTTCAACATTACGTTGTATTCAGGCCCCCACCTCATGACTTTCCGCAAAGCCTTGGAAATCTCACCGGCGGTGGCGCGAGCCTTGGCAGCTTCGATGCACGCTGGCATCACATGGCCATATTCTCCAGCCTTCAACTTCTTGCAGGCTTCTACAACGCCATTAAGAGCCGCATCGGTCTTCGCCTGGTCTCTATTCTTCTTGTATTCCCTGGTTCTCTCGATTGAGATTCTGGCAACCTCGGGGTCAGGCCTGAACGCCTTGACTTTCAGTGATTCCTCTGTCTGATACTTGTTCCATCCAACCACAATTCTCTTGTTGGTTTCAATCTCCTCTCTCCACTGGTCGCAGCCTTTTCGGAGAACCCTGGCCAGCATGCCCTCCTTGTGGGCTTTGACAAATCCACCTGCGTCCTCGATTTCCTTCAGAATCTTCTTGCCTTCCTCTTCCATCCTCTTTGTCAGCCACTCTACATAGTATGAACCCGCCAGAGGGTCACCCACTTTAGTTATACCGGTCTCATGAACCAGTATTTGCTGTATTCTCAAAGTTATAATGGCTGATTCCTCAGTGGGTATGCCTATGGGCTCGTCATAAGCCGGTATCTGCATCGCAGTGGTGCCGGAAAGCGCAGCACCCAGAGCGTGATAAGCGCTGCGAATGATATTATTCAGCGGTTGCTGCTTGACCAGTTCGAAGCAAGAGGTATTGGTGTGTGTCCTCAAGTGCATAGCGGCTGGCTTGGTTGCACCGAATCTCTCGCGCGTGATTTCAGCCCAGAGTTTTCTCCAGGCTCTAAACATACAGATGTACTCGAAGAAATCGTTGCACTGGGCTATCTGGAAACCTATGCCGGTCAAGAAGTCATCCGGATTGAGGCCGGCTGCTTTACAGGAGTCCGCAACGGCTCTGGCAGTACCGAGGCAGAAGCCCATCTGGTGAATAGCATCAGCTCCCGTCTCAGAGATTGCGTGCCCCTGGATATTCGTGTGATTCCAGCGCGGGATATTCTTGACACAGAAGTGTATGTTTTCAGTAGCCAGTTTCAGTGCGTCCTCAGTCTCCCACATGAAGTTAGGCGCATACCAGGCAGTGAATACCCAGTTCATCGTATTGCCTCGTAGGTTGCCCCGGGGTACGCCTTTGCCTTCGGCGTAGGCGATATATAACGCAAACATGGGGAGGGTATCGCCGTTTATGAGAATGATGTTGCTCTTCGCTAAGTCCAAGCCGGTAAGCATGCGGTCGAAATCGTCAAGTGTGTTGCAGGAAACCCCGTCTTTCCCTATGTAACCTTCGGCATCCGGCTCATCAGGGTCTATGCCGAAATATCCCGGGTAATCCCATACCAGGTTGTAACTCCGGGTACCGAAGTATCCTTCCATTCCGGCCTTAGTCAGAGCTTCCATTCGTTCTTTGGTATGCTCGGGCAAGCCATATCCATGCACCGGCTGGTTCACCCAGGGCTGGAACTGGTAATGGATGGGGTAATTGCTTCTAATGTAAGGGTAAGCCCCAGGCATAGCGATGTCTTTTGCATAGTCGAGGTTCTGGATATCCAGCGGCGTGTAAACGGGTTTTATCGGTATCCCCGAGTTTGTCTTGGCTGCGAACTCCTTACCCTGGTATATCTTGGCAATAGCTTCCTGCCATTGTTCCTGAAATTTTTTGGCTTCCGCTAAAGTTTTTTCGTCAAACATTAATAAAAACCTCCTTTCTTCTGACCGCTATCTCCCTTTAAATTGTGGTTTTCGCTTTTCCTTGAAAGCCTTCATGCTCTCAGCGACATCCTCGCTGGAAAAGATGGTCGGCATCATAAGGCATGTCCAATCCCAATCCTCATGGCACTTGCGATTCAGCACCCTTTTTATCATTTTCTGAGCCAGCGGCGCTCCCTGCTTCATGCCTTCAGCGAGTTTCATAACCTCCGGCATCAATTGGTCATGTGGGACCACCTTGTTTACGAGTCCTACGGCCTTAGCTTCCTCAGCGGTGAAGGTGGCGCCGGTCAGAGTCATGTAGGAAATGGTGCGCTTACCCATATGCTCGACACCTCTTAGCAGCGTCTCTATAGGTATCTGCCCCCAGTTGACCTCCTTGGTGCCGAATTTGGCTTTTTCAGAAGCAATGACAATATCGCAGGCAAGAGTGATACCAGTGCCGAATCCAAAGGCGTACCCGTTGACCGCCGCAATGACTGGTTTCGGCAGGTACTCGAAGTGACGGAACGGTTTGGCGACGTTTTCGATGAACTCCACGCCCTTTATTATCTTGTCGAACTCGAACTTGCCCACGTCGGCACCGGCGCTGAAGGCATCTCCCTTACCGGTCAGGATGACCACCCTGATGTCATCATCGTTCTCGATGTCGGTCAGTGCGTCATCAAGGTCCTTGAACACCTGCGGGCTGGCAGCATTTAGTTTATCAGGGCGATTGAACCAGATAGTGGCTATCTGGTCTTTCTTCTCCAGCAATATGGTCTCGAAATTCATTCGTCCTCCTTCTCTCTAGAAATGATTGCTCAGCCTGTTCTCAAATAGCATTAAATGGAGCTCTTAGGCATAGCCGATGGCCTGCAGCTCCTTCTGCAGTATATCCTTCAGGTAGCCCAGCCTCTCCTTGCCGGGCTTGAAATCGAAGTTCAATGTGCCGTAAGGGTCAACCT
>DATKWL010000103.1:0-3034 GCA_035529555.1 Dehalococcoidia bacterium
AGAGTATACCTGCAGCTATGGGTATGCCCACGGTGTTGTAGAAGAAAGCCCAGAACAGGTTCTGTTTTATCTTGCGCATGGTGTAGCAGCTCAGCTCCAGCGTGCGGGCAACATCGCGGAGGTCGTCCTTCACCAGAACTATCCCTCCCGACTCAATAGCAATATCAGTGCCCGAGCCAATGGCTATGCCCACATCTGCCTGAACCAGAGCCGGTGCATCGTTTACGCCGTCGCCGACCATAGCTACCCTTTTGCCTTCATCTTGAAGCCTCTTTATCTCATTCGCTTTGTCCTCGGGAAGCACCTCTGCCAGCACACGCTCTATGCCGAGGCTGCGGGCTATGCTCTCGGCAGCCTTGCGGTTATCCCCAGTTAACATAATGACCTGCTTGCCCTGTCGCTTGAGCCATGACACAGTCTCGACGGCGTAATCCTTTGCGGTATCAGCAATCGCTATTAAGCCGATAATTTTTCCATCCCACCCAACCAGCACCACTGTCTTGCCTTCTGCCTCCAGTTGAGATATACGTTCTTCCACAGCATTGATATCAATGCCTTTATCGGCGAATAGCTTTTTGTTACCCACAAGGATAATTGAGTTGTTATATCTGGCCTCTATACCTTTGCCCGGTATGGATGTGAAGCCCTCTATTTCAGGAATGGCTATTTTCCTTTCATTAGCCTTGTTGACGATAGCCTCGCTGAGGTGATGCTCGGAGCGCTTCTCCGCTGCTGCTGCCAGCTTGAGTATTTCTTCACTGGTTTGAGGATTGGAGACGGGTATTATGTCTGTGACTGCAGGTTTGCCTCGTGTCAGGGTGCCTGTTTTATCGAAAACAATAGCATCAATCTGGCAGGCTCTCTCCAGAGTGGCAGCGTCTCTTATTAGTATGCCGTTCTCCGCGCCTTTGCCTGTGCCTACTATTACTGCTGTGGGCGTAGCCAGCCCCAGGGCGCAGGGGCAGGCTATGATGATTACCGCGATAAATGCAGTGAGTGCGAAGGATAGCTCTGAACCAGACAGATACCAGGCCAGGAAGGCAATTACGCCTATGCTCAAAACAGCGGGTACAAAGTAGGCGGATACCCTGTCCGCCAGCCTCTGCACAGGGGCCTTGCTGCCCTGTGCCTCCTCCACCAACCTCACAATCTGGGCCAGCGCGGTGTCCTTGCCCACCCTGGTAGCTTCTAACTTGAGCCAGCCGCTCTGGTTCATAGTGCCGCCGATGACTTCATCACCGACGTTTTTCTCTACCGGCACGCTCTCCCCTGTCAGCAGCGACTGGTCAACCGATGAGCTTCCCTCGATTACCTTGCCATCTACGGGGACTCTACCTCCCGGCTTAACTATGGCCGTGTCACCGACCACGACCTCATCAACCGGTATCTCCTGTTCCTTGTTGTCTCTGATTACCAGCGCTGTTTTGGGCTGCAGCTCCAGAAGCTTGCGAATGGACTCCGAAGTTTTGCCTTTCGCCAGGGCTTCGAGCATCCTTCCCAGGAGGATGAAAACGATAAGCAGACCACCTACCTCATAATAGATGTCGTTCATCCCGTAGTTAGCGTTGCCGTTCCATATCAGGATTGAGATAGCGAGGCTGTAGAGGTAGGCAGTGCCGGTGCCCAGCGCGACGAGGGTATCCATGCTGGCACTGCGGTTTCTCACCACCGACCTTATGCCCACCGTGTAGAACTGGTATCCTGCAACCACTATGGGTGTGGTAAGTAACAGTTGCAGCAGCGCCATGTATCCATCGGAGATAGATGGTATGGGCAGCCCTACATGGTGTCCCATGGCGAAGTAGAGCAGGGGGATGGCGAAAACCAGTGAGATGAAGAACCTTAACCTCAGCGACCTTATCTCACGCCGTCTTGCCTCTTTCTCGCGGTCGACGGTGCTCTCCTCGACAGGCGTATAGCCGGCATCCTTTATCGCTTTCTTGATGATTTCTCTGGAAGTCAAGGTGGAGTCGAAGGTTATCCTCGCTCTTTCATTGAGGAAAAGCTGGCTGGAGATGATGCCCTTGACCTGTTTGAGCGCTGCCTCCACTGTCCCCAGGCAATGAGGATTATCCATGCCGATAACCTTGAGGTTTAGAGTCTGTGCTTCTTCTTTGAGCACGCCGTATCCTGTATCTTTTATTGCTTCCTCAAGTTTCTGAGGGGTTGCCTTCGTGGGGTTATATTCCACATAAGCCTTCTCGGTGGCGAAGTTCACCGCCGCCTTGGAGACACCTTCGACCTTGTTCAAGGAGTCCTCAATGGCTACGGCGCAGGAGGCACAGTGCATCCCGGTAATATCAATGGTGGCTTTCTCTAATTGCTGTTCGCCACCTTTAGCCTCTGCTGAGGTTCTTGTCTCAGGGGGAGGCGCAATCAAGCCTTTTTCAGCGAGGAACTTATCGCGGCATCCCGGGCTGCAGAAATAGTAGGTCCTGCCCTCGTGCTCCGCGCTGAGAGCCTTCTTCTCATCCACTTCCATTCCACAGATTGGGTCAATAGCCATTTCTATTCTCCTGCGTAATATGAATCATCCGCTCCAAGCATGATGGGAGCAGATGATCCAATCTATCCGTGTGCGTATTATATGTCATTCCCGTGCAAGCGGGAATCCAGGAGAACCCCTAGACTCCTGCTTTCGCAGGAGTGACCTGAACTAGAGCATGGTTTTTATACCTTCTGCTAGAGTTTCAATCCCTTAGACACGCGCTTGCCGAGCTCCTTATTTGCCTTGGTAAGGTTCTCCACCATGCGCCTCTGAATCTGCTTGTTTGCTTTACCCAGAGAATCAACTATGTTGTCGACCAAATGTTCCTGGTCCTTTTTGCCGAGTGAACGGTAGCGCTGTCCTGACTGCTCGAAGTCGTTGGTCAGACTGATTTTCCTGCGTACTACAGCCCCTTCGAGGTTATACTTTTCATTTGGTGTAGCTGGTGCCTCATCAGGCATCCCGCCCGCCAGAGTATTGGGTTCGTAATTAACTGTTCCCCCACCGTATGGCGCGTACTGCATGAATCCGTCGCGCTGGTTGTTA
>DATKWL010000104.1:0-4644 GCA_035529555.1 Dehalococcoidia bacterium
GAGCCCACGGTTGAGGTTAAAGAAGAGGTCAAGCCGGAAATCAAGGTTGAGCCCAAGGCAGAGGTCAAGCCGATGGCCAAGCCGAAGGTTGTTATACCTCGCAGGCTGACGGTTAAACAACTGGCTGATATCCTGGGAATCGGCGCCATAGATGCAATCAAACATCTGATGCGCAATGGCGTTATGGCCAGCATGAACCAGGTTATAGAGTTCGAAGTGGCCTCTGTTATTGCCGAAGAAACAGGTTTCGAGGTCAAAGAAGAATCGGTAGCCGCAGCAGAAGCGGTCACCAGGCTCAGACCTCAATTAGCAGATGAGATTAAGGCGCTAAGACCGCGTCCTCCTGTGATAACCATAATGGGCCATGTAGACCACGGCAAGACCAAGCTGCTTGATGCCATCAGACAGACCAATGTGGTCGATACAGAAGCCGGACAAATAACGCAGCATATCGGCGCCTATCAGGTTGAAGTCCGTGGGCAGAAAATAACCTTCCTGGATACACCCGGCCATGAGGCATTCACTGCGATGAGGGCTCGAGGGGCGCAGGTAACCGATATCGCTGTCCTGGTTGTGGCGGCAGATGACGGAGTGATGCCTCAGACTATAGAGGCGATAAGCCACGCTAAAGCTGCAGGCGTGCCCATAGTCGTTGCTATCAATAAGGTGGATAAACCTACTGCCAACGTAGACCGAGTTAAGCAGCAGCTTGCTGATTATGGAGTGATAATCGAGGAATGGGGTGGGGATGTCGTATCTGTGCCGGTTTCAGCCAAGCGCGGTGATGGAATACCCGACCTGCTGGAGAATTTGCTCATCGTAGCCGAGGTAGAGGAGTTAAAGGCCGACCCCAACAGGCCCGCTGCAGGCGTGGTAATCGAGGCCAGGCTTGATAGCAGCAGAGGCTCTCTGGCTACAGTTCTGGTTCAGACAGGCACGCTCGAAGTGAGCGATTATATTGTGGTTGGCGATAACTGGGGCAGGGTTAAGGCGATGTTCGACGATAAAGGAAGGCGCGTCAGGAAGGCTGAGCCGTCTACCCCGGTTGGGGTTATGGGATTGAGCAGCGTTCCGCAGGCTGGAGATATCCTCAATGCTGTTGGCAGCGAAAGAGAGGCTCGGGCTGAAGCAGAGCGCAGGCGAAGAGAGAGGGAAATCAGCAGCGCTACTCGCACTACTAAATTGAGCAGCCTCTTCGCTCAAATTCAGGCTGGCAGCGTCAAAGAGCTTAATATCGTTCTGAAGACAGATGTTCAGGGCAGCATCGAGCCGATAAAAGACTCTCTGGAGAAGCTGGGGACTGCCGATATAAAGGTGAGAATCGTCCATGCCGGAAGCGGCAGCATCACGGAGAACGATGTGCTGCTGGCTATCGCTTCCAAAGGTATTATTATTGGTTTTAACACTCGACCTGAGCCTGGCGCCAAGCGAATGGCGGACCAGGAGGGTGTCGATATCCGTTCCTACCAGGTTATTTACACGCTGGTTGAGGATGTGGGGAAAGCGCTGGCTGGTATGCTCGGGCCCACCTATGCTGAGGTGATAGAGGGACATGGCGAGGTGAGGGCTGTATTCAGCATAGGTAAGGGCAAGATAGCAGGAGTTTATGTTACCGATGGCAAAATCAGCCGTGGCTCGTCAGTCAGGGTGCTGCGCAAAGGCCAGGCTGTGTTCGACGGACATTTGGCGAGTCTGAAGCATTTCAAGGAAAATGTTCGCGAGATTGCCAGCGGATTTGAGTGCGGCGTGGGTATAGAGGGCTTCTCCGATTTTGAGGTAGGCGATATCCTCGAGGCTTATAGAAAAGAGAAAGTGTAAGCTCTCCTGCCCTGGAAATGGGGGCGACATGGGAACGCGACGAATAGAGCGCGTTAACGAGCTTATCCGCGAGGAGATAAGCGAGCTTATCAGGCGTGAGGTGAAAGACCCGAGACTCAATAGTTTCATCAGTGTGACTGAGGTGGTGACTTCTCCCGACCTGAGACATGCCAGGGTTTTTGTCAGCATCATGGGAACGGAGGAGGAGAAGAAGCAGGTGGAAAAGGGGCTCGCCGCTGCTGCGGGATTCCTGCGCAGAGAATTAGGCGAGCGTTTAACTCTCCGTTATACCCCGGACCTTATTTTCCAGCTTGACGATTCCATTGAACGCGGGAGCAAGTTGCTGCAACTGATAAATGAGGTAGCTCCCGGCGAAAGTCCTGAAGAGATGGACTAGTGGTGTCTATAGACGGAATCCTGAATCTGGATAAGCCAAAAGGCAAGACCTCTTTTGATGTGGTGGCTCTGGTCAGGAGGTTGAGTGGGGAGCGACGGGTGGGGCATGCCGGCACTCTCGACCCTGAAGCTACGGGTGTGTTGCCGGTTTTCCTCGGTCAGGGCACGAGGCTTTTCGAATATCTGGCTGATGAAGCGAAGGTCTATCGAGCTGAGATAGAGCTGGGCATAGCCACCGACACCTATGATGCCACAGGTAAAATAACCTGGCGCGGCGACATTTCCTCATTGACCCGAGAGCAAGTCGAGACGACGGTCTCCTCTTTTGTGGGATTCATTGACCAGACCCCACCGATGTACAGCGCAGTCAAGCATAAGGGTGTGCCTTTATACCGTTTGGCCAGAGCTGGGGTAGAAGTTCCCAGAAAGACGAGGAAGGTTGAGATTTCGCAGTTGAGAATAGTTGACTGGCAACCTCCTTTGCTTACACTCGAGGTGGAATGTAGTCGGGGCACCTATATTCGCTCACTGGCTCATGACCTGGGGCAGAGGCTGGGGTGTGGCGCTCATCTGAAGAATCTGGTTCGCTTGAAGAGCGGGCCTTTTGATATAAAGGATGCGATTTCTATCCCCAGGCTTGAAGCCGCTTTCACGCAGGGGAACTGGACTCAATTCCTTCAGCCGATAGATGTGGTTGTGCTTCATCTGCCTGCGGTAACCGTGAGTGAAGAGGACGAGAAAGCGATAATGAACGGTCGCCCCCTGGCATCAGGTATAGAAAAGGGGACGACTGCAAAGCTGCGCCGTGCCTATTCCAGCGATGGTCGGTTTATAGCCATTCTAAGCTACAATGATGAGGCTGGGTACTGGAAGCCCGAGAAAGTCTTCCGCAAGCGCGCTGAAGCTGTCTGAACCCACCCTAGATTATTCCCGCACCTGTTCACCACAGGCTTGTAAATAACGTCCTGTAAGATTATCATTGGGCCAATATTTTTATTATAGGTTGTGGTGGTGGGTTCCATCTGTCTCTGGCGACTCCACCCACCCTACGAGGGCTTGCTTCGTCTGCTCAAAAAAGAATGTGAAGATGGGGGTCGGTGTAATGCAGATATCAATTTCTGGTAGGCTGTTGCTGGTGCTATTGGGTGCTTTGTTACTGCTGGGTGCCTGCAGCGTTTCGGACGACAGCTACAAGACGATGAACGTTAAGACCAAAATCGTCAGCTTCTCTTTCGAATACCGGGCTTATTACCGGGACGTGGAGGGGCCCGAAGTTCTTGGCGGTGACTCCGTTTATGTGAATTTAATAGCGCCCAAGAAGGAAATGTCCTTCCCCAATCCTGAACCTGGGGGCAAATCAGACACAGTTTCACTGGAATATGTCCCGGCATATATCGGTGTGGCGGCCTATAATCCGGAGGCATCCGGCCTATCCGCAGCAGAGAGCATTGAAAGGGCACTTTATACAGAGGCCAAATGGCCAGCCTTCAGGCTTCTGGAGAGGTCTACGGTTACTGTTGCCGGAATTGAAGCAGAGCTCATTGCCTATCAGACGAACCAAATTATCGGGCCTCCAGTCGTCTATATGGCTGATGTGTACTTCGACTATGGGGGGTTCACATGGGCGTTCGATGCGGGAGCGGACCTTGATTTGGCCGAAACGGTGCGGGCTGACTTTGACTATGTGCTACAGACGTTCAAAATATTAGAGTAACAGAGGCTAAGCGTAGAGCTTGTAGGGTGGGTGGAATGAAATGAAACCCACCAGAGGAAAAATCAACCATTTAGGTAGGGGGCACGGCGTTCCGCCGTGCCCCCTACTCCTTTTGTGGTTCGCAAATCCCACAGCAACGGTAAGGTGTCATGTTCAACACGTAGGGGCGTTCAATTGAACGCCCCTACGACATTAATCACATCATCGGTAATTTGTACCATGTATCATAAAAATCGCGATTTTGAATCTGGATAAGCTTGACTTTTATTTTCAAATGTGTATAGTCTAAACAAACGGGAAAAGGAGGGAGCATGGCACAGGCATATTGCTTCAAGTGCAGAAAAAAGGTGGAGATTCAGAGCCCGGTTGCAGTGAAGCTGAAGAACGGCAAGCCGGCGACCAAGGGCAAGTGCGGCAAGTGCGGCACCAAGGTCTTCCGCATAGGGAAAGGCTAGGTATCAAAACCCAGGACTCACTTTGGGAGCAGCTTGCGGAGCAGAGCTTGCGGGTTGGTCTGAAGAGCTTCGATTATCTCAGCTTCGGTAAGAGACGCGCTTTCGGCAATACTGCGAGCTGATTCAGAGGTCAGAAGGTCGAGTTCATCGTGCGCGTCCGAGTCAACGATAAGCTTTGCTCCGGTGCGGCGTGCCATTTCGGCGACATGTTTGTTGGGCGGCGAGTGTTGTTTTCTGGCTGTGATTTCGAGATAAATGCCG
>DATKWL010000105.1:0-6188 GCA_035529555.1 Dehalococcoidia bacterium
GCAGCAATTGCAGGCTAAACTGGCCAAGGCTCAGGAGGAACTGGGTAAAGAAACGGTGGAGGCTAGTGCCGGCGGCGGTGCCGTGAAAGTTATCGTCAACGGTCATCAGAAGTTATACTCTATAAAAATCTCACCTGAAGCTGTTGACCCTAACGATGTAGGTATGCTGGAAGATTTGGTGTTAGCTGCCCTCAATGAGGGACTTGAGAAATCCAGAGAGCTTGCCGCCAGTCGTCTTGGTGCAATTACCGGTGTCAATATGCCCGGTTTATTTTAAGTCTTTACCGCATTAACATATAGCATTTTCAACCTATCAAGGAGATATAGTATTGGGAACTAGCTTTATACCTGCTACCGAGCCAGTATCTCGCCTTATTGAAGAGTTCAATAAGCTTCCCGGCATTGGACCGAAAAGCGCTGCTCGACTCACTTACTACTTGCTACGTATGCCCAAGGAAGAGGTGCTCGCTCTCGCTGAGGCCATTATCGCCGTGAAGGAGAAGACTGTCCTTTGCTCCTCATGTCAAAACATCACCGAGTCTAACCCTTGCGCCATCTGCGCCAGCGAGGAGCGAGACCACAGTATTATATGTGTGGTCAAGGAACCGCTGGATATTCTGGCGCTTGAGCGAACAGGACAATACAAAGGCCTCTATCATGTGCTACATGGAGTAATTTCACCCATGGATGGAGTGGGGCCAGACGACCTCAAGATAAAGGAGCTTTTACAGAGGTTAAAGTCTGATTCAGTGAAGGAAGTGATACTCGCTACAAATCCAAACCTCGAGGGGGAGGCGACGGCGATGTATCTTCATAGATTGCTTTTGCCTCTTGGGATTCGTATCACCAGGCTGGCTCGAGGATTGCCTGTAGGCGGTGACCTGGAGTATGCTGATGAGGTTACGCTTACTCATGCGCTCGAAGGCAGACAGGAGATGTAGGTAGGGGAATAAGCATATATCTTATAAATAGCAGGTGGAACAAAATGGAATTGCTCAAAAAAACAAAATCGCTTTGCCCTGTGGACTTAAGAGTTCTGGACGCTGAACTCTGGAGAGTAGATGGCCAGGTAATAATTAAAAAGACCTGCCCTGACCACGGAAGCTTTGAGGACGTTTACTGGAGCGACTACGCAGAGTATGTCAGAGCCGAACGATTCAGGGATCACGGTATAGGTTTGCAGAGGGCAAGAGAGATTAGAAACGGTTGCCCTCATGACTGCGGTCTGTGTCAGAATCACAAGACACATACCACCCTGCTTATTATGGAGATAACTAATAGGTGTAATTTGAAATGCCCGATATGTTTTGCCAACGCCGATTCAAGAAACGGTACAGGAGACCTGAGCAAAGAGCAGATACGCTCTATTCTGGAATACGGTCAGCAGATTAACTATCCTCTGAGAGTCAGAGGTGTGGGTAATAGCGGAGGTGAACCTACACTAAGGGAAGACCTGCCAGAAATCATCCAGATGGAGAGAGAACTCGGCTACGATTATATTCTGATAATGACCAACGGCATCAGGCTTGCTGAGGACATTGAATATTTAAAAAAGATTCGTGACCTCGATGCTTGGCTCTACCTTCAGTTCGATGGCGTTTCTGCCGAACCCTACATAAAAACGAGAGGGCTCGACCTTTGGCCTATGAAGCAGAAGCTCATTGAGAACGCCAGAAAGATAGGCTACGATAAGATTGCCCTCATACCTACGCTGGCGAAAGGTGTGAATGACCATCAGGTAGGCGATATGATTAGATATGCCGCCGAAAACTCGGATATCATTAAATTCATTGTATTCCAGCCGGTCAGTTTCTCAGGAAGAATAGACATCACGAAGTTGAAGGAGATGAGGATAACCACGCCCGATGTGATGAGACTTGCTGAGGAGCAAACCAAGGGTGAAATCAAAAAAGGCGACTTCTTCTCACTCCCCATGAACCAGACACTGGCCAGAATTATAACCAAAGGTGGTCAAAATCAAGATTTTTGCGTGCATCCGCATTGTGGAGTAATTAGCATAGTCGACTGTGAGAAGGGCAAGCTGGTACCTGTGCCGCGTTTCATAAATAACCAGAAACTTTATGATAGAATGCGAAAAGCATTCGAACAGAACTGGTCCAGGCCAAGGATTATGTGGTCTCTGGCAGTAAGCTCTCTCCTGAACATCAGCCCTAAGCTCTGGTTTAAGCTTCTGCCCAAGATTTTACTGACCAGAAGCTCCAAGTCTATACATTCAATGCTGACAGACTGGCTTCCTGGAACTTGGTTAACCATCGGTGTTATGCACTTCATGGACCCCTACAATTTCGATTTGGACAGAGTGCAAAACTGTTGCCTGCACTTCGGGGTCATCGACAAAGAATCAAAGCCTAGATTGATTCCATTCTGTACTATGAATAGTATTCACAGGCTATCCCTTAACGGAGAAGCGAAACTCGCTGAGGCAGAACTAAAAACAGCAATAAGCTCATCTAAAAAGGTGGCATAGTGCACTGAGGTGCTATGTCAAAGTTGCGTGTATATAAGACGGAAGCCATTGTTTTAAAGCGATTCAATTTGGGCGAAGCGGACAGCATAATTACCCTATACACACCGAACCTGGGCAAGATTAGAGCAGTCGCTAAAGGGGTACGAAGGCCGAAGAGTAAACTTGTAGGGCATCTTGAGCTACTAACTCAAGGTGTTTTACTTCTGGCGCAAGGGCAAAACCTTGATATCATCACCCAGAGCCAGATAGAAGAGAGCTTCCAGCCCATAAAGAATGACCTCTGGCGCACAAGTTGCGCCATTTATATCTCTGAGCTAGTAGACCTGTTTAGCGCTGAAGAAGTAGAGAACTATCCTGTTTACAGGTTACTGCAGTCGACGCTGCACTGGCTTTGCGAAGCACGGAATAACGAATTGGTGCTCAGGTACTTTGAGATACACTTGCTCAGCTTCATGGGCTACCAGCCGGAACTTTACCAGTGTCTCAACTGCAGGGTAAACCTGACACCGCAGAGGAACTTCTTCAGCACCAGTGGTGGTGGTACGCTTTGTCCCGTCTGCGCCAGAAATGAGCCCATGGTTCTTCCTTTAACAACTGACGCTCTGAAAACAATGCGCTTTCTGTTGAACAACGACCATGTCTCTGCCAGCAAACTAAAAATAAATCCTGTTTTGTCCCGCGAATTGGAGCAATTATTGAGAGAGTATATCAGATATGTTTTGGAGCACGAGGTAAAATCATTGGAATTCCTGGATCGTATGCGGGAAGAAGCCATCAATCAAAACAGCACAGTATCTTGATTACTTATGGCGTTCTACCACATAGTCAGCCAGTTCTATAAGAGCCCTGCGGCTGGGGCTGTCAGAAAATTTCTTGAGTGACTGGCAGGCGCTCGAAACAAAGCTCTGAGCTATATTATAACACTCAGTAATAATACCGGAATCGCAAATCATCTCGATAGCCATTTTAAGACTCCGTTCCTTTTCCCTGTCTTCGAATATAGCTTTTATGGGATTATGACGAGGGCGTTGCTCTTTAAGCAGGATGGCTGGCAGTGTAAGCTTACCCTGAAGAATGTCACTAGCTACAGGTTTGCCCAGCTTATCCTCGCTGGCTGTAAAGTCAAGGATGTCGTCTACTATCTGAAAAGCCATCCCCAGATTATGTCCGTAATCCCTCAAAGCTTCTATCACCTTTTCTGAGGCCTTATTGACTATCCCTGCCGACTCAGTCGCCATGGAGAAAAGTGAAGCTGTTTTATTGCCGATTCTTTTGTAGTAGCTCTCGCGTGTCTGATTCAGGTCAAAACTGCAAAAGCTCTCTTCGAGCTCGCCAGTACATAAAGCCATCAGCGTTTGAGCAAAAAGCCTGTCAGTTCTGACATTGTTGGCACGAGAGACAAGCTCGGCCGATTGCGAGAAAAGATAGTCACCCGCAAGCGTGGCTATACCCCATCCCCAGATGCTGGCAGCAGTTGGCTTGCCTCGTCTTCTTGTTGATAGGTCTATTGTGTCGTCGTGCACCAGTGTTGCAGTATGAAGTAACTCCACGCCTGTAGCCACAGGAAGGAGTACATCGAGGTTGTAATTGCCCTGGAGCTTGCCGGCAAGCAAAGTTAGAGCAGGACGAACCCGTTTGCCGCCACTGTTTACAATATAATCAAGCAATTCAGCCAGCCAGGGATATTCGACATTAGCTATATCCTTGATGCCCTTCTCTACGAGCGCAAGTTCCTTATCAACCGGTTTGAATAACGAGTTCTTCAAAGCAAACCTTTCAGATGTTTTGCAATGTTTATTATACCCTATGATGCTTTAACTTTCCGATGTCGCAAACCATCGACCAGGCTATAAAGCACTGGGATAACCACCAGAGTCAGCAGCGTCGAGCTGAACATACCGCCAATTACCACCACTGCCAGCTCAGCAGCTAGAAGAGTGCCTGAGCCCACTCCCAAAGCAAGCGGGACCATGGCAAAGATGGTTGTCAGAGCCGTCATGAGAATCGGGCGTAGCCTCGTCTGCCCTCCTTGGACCAGAGCGTCGTAGGTTTTTATACCGCTCTTGCGCAGTTGTTCCACCAAGACAATGAGCACGATAGCATTGGTGAGGACAATACCAATCAACATTAACATACCCATCATCCCCGATACACCCAATGTATTGCCGCTGATGAGCAAACCAAGCAGCGCACCTATGGACGCCAGAGGCAGACTGACCATGATAATCAGCGGATTTATTATCGAACGCATCATGAATACTACAACGAGGAAAGCGATTATTATGGCAAGGATCATGGCGATGCCCATGCGGGAGAAGGTGCTTGCCATCTCCTCAGCTACTCCAGCCATCTTTACCTCTACGCCGGGGGGAGGTGACATTGCATTAATCTTGTTTTGGACTGCCATGTTAACTGCGCCCACATTCTTTTCGGTTATAGTGGCCCTGATAGTAGCCGAGAGTACCAGGTCAGTGCGGCTGATACGAGTCGGTGTTTGTATTATCGCCACATTGGCGACGTCACTCAGGGCCACAGATTGAGGCCAGCCGATTCTCATTGACTCGGCCTCTGATACACCAGTTAAACCCTTGGCCACCCCTTTAATGAAGACGGGGTAAGTTTCGCCATTGATATTCGCTGTGACGCCAGGTATATTGTTACCCGCCATCAACAAATAAAATTCCTGAAGCAATTGGTCAGGCGGCAGTCCCAGCGCTGCTACTTTGACCGGGTCTAGCTTTATATCGAGCTTAGGGACAACCATTGTGAGCTCACTTTCGAGATTATCTAATCCCTTTACCCCTTGTAGCTCGGCAAAAAGCTGGTTGGCAGTATAAGCCAGGTCTTCTTGATTATTGCCCTGAATGGATATCTCTAAGTCAGAGGTAGAGGGCCCCATTCCGCCACCAGAAGACGCTGTAGTAACAGCTATGCCGTTACCTCCGGCTATTCCTTTGCAGGCTAGGCGCAAGGCCTCAGCTTCCTTCTCCATATCTGCTCCAGGGTCAAGGTAGACATTAATAGTAGCAGTGTTATCGCCGCTGCCGCTAGCAGTACTCATGGCGCCCATTAGAGAGGTTGCTGAGGCGCCAACAGTTGTGTCATAGTTCTTAATCTCTTTGTTCCCTACGAGCAGTGCTTCAACCTGAGCCGCTTTCGCGCTGGTAACGCTTATATCGGTCCCGGGTGGCATCTGTATATCGACTGTCAGCATCTTCTCGCTCATTCCTGACATAAATGATGTCCCGATAACAGGGAGCAGTCCCAGACTACCAATAAAGAGCACAATAGCTATTATCAAGGTAAGCGCACGATGACTGAGCGCCCATTTGAGTGCCGGCGTATAGAGCTTCTGGTACCAGGACTCGCCAACTTTAACCTTGGCCTTTCCGCTCACCAAGAAGTTGGATAAAGCCGGCACTACCATCAGCGCTACTAATAGAGAAGCAAGCATGGCGAAGGTTACGGTCAGAGCAAAGGGTATAAACATTTGACCTACGATACCGCCGACGAACATAAGGGGCAGGAAGATAGCCACTGTCGCCAGAGTAGCCGACGTAATCGGGTTCGCTACTTCCTTAGAACCGTTGATTGCAGCATCCTTAAAACCTTCACCTCGCTGCAAACGACGAAATATGACTTCCACCATAACGATGCTGTCATCTATCAACCGCCCCACTGCGATGGACATGGCACTTAA
>DATKWL010000106.1:0-4836 GCA_035529555.1 Dehalococcoidia bacterium
CTTTGCGCGGGTTTTTGATAGCTGCCTCTTCGTATGCCATCTTGCCCGAGCGTACAATCGCTTCGATGTGCACAAAATCGTAATCGCTGGGGATTACTCCAAATGTGCCGCCGTCGGCACAGACTCCGAATCCCTTGACCATGAGATAGTCATCCCTGATGCGCTTGGCTATTTCTGGAGTGGTGATGATAGCTGCTGCCGAGCCATCGCTGACGCCGCAGCAATCGAAAAGCCCCAGTGGCCAGGCAATCATCGGGGCGTTTATCGCCTGTTCTACGGAAATCTCGCGCTGGAAATGCGCTCTGGGATTCAGGCTGCCATTATGGTGGTTCTTCACCGCAATCATGGCCAGCATTCTTTTGCCTTCCTGTGCAGAGAGACCATACGTATGGAAATACCTGGTGGCTGCGAGAGCGAACCTGGCGGGTGCTATCACAGGAGCCCAGACCCAGCTACCGAACTGCCCTTCGCCGCCCATCTGGGTGACGCCGGCGGCGCCGGTATCCTTAAGCTTCTCCACGCCGCAGGCCAGCGCAATATCGTATATCCCTGCAGCCACAGCATATGAGGCATTCCTGAAGGCATCTATGCCTGTGGCGCAATAATTCTCCACCCTTGTTACCGGTATATAGTCTGTTTTCAGAGCGCGAGCCAGTTTGCAACCACTGAACCCTGTTTCAGCCCCCTGCATTCCCAGCCAGGCTGCCTTAATCTCCTTGAGGTCTATCTTGGCATCTTCACAAGCTTCGTAACAGGAATCCACCATCAGGTCCTGGTCGCTCTTATTGAAAAGCTCTCCGAATCTGGTGCAGCCCATGCCTACTACAGCGACTCTATCTCTAATGCCGGGCATTCGTTTTCTCCTCCTTAAATCATCTATCAGGGGATACGTTTGACTCAGCTTCTGGGAGGTATGGATTTCCAGAAATAGTTATGAAGTCCATCCTGTGAAACCAGCTTCCTGAAACTCATCTCAACAGGCATGCCCACTTTTATCTCCTCGAGCACCCTATCCGTCATCATGGTGGCCATACGTCCGCCGCCCTCAAAATCCACGATGGCGACTACCCTGGGTGCCTCGCGTCTGCTGCAAAGATTATCAGCGGCGAAGGTGAATATCGTACCCTTCTTATCCGACAGGCGAACCTCTTCGACCTGGTCTTTAGCTTTGCATGTCGGACAAACCCTTTGTGGAGGGAAATGGATATTGTGGCAGGACTTGCACTTGTGGCCGTGCAAGGGATAAATCTGGCTGCGGTCTCTGAACAGCGCAGAAGCTGAAATAAATCCTCCCGGAGGGGTGGGCGTCGCCTCGAAGGTGAGCAGCTCACGCCACTGCAAGTATATTCTGTAGTCATCAACTATACTCTTTGAAGCCAGGTGGGCTTTCATGCCCCGACGCCCTTCAACCTTCTTGTTTATCTCATCGGTTACCTGAATTACGAACGAATCGCTGCCATTGCCGTAGGCATTGAGGAGCAATTTATCTCCCGATTTGGCCTCCTCCAGAGCCGCCACGAGCAGCATTAGAGGATAGGCGGTGCCGGTATGCCCCATAATATCGAATAGGGGGTTCTGAACCTGTGCTTTTATGTCAAATCCCAACCTTCTGGGCACCTCTCCCTGAACTCGGGGACTTGGAGCGGGCACGATAGCCTTGGCAAAGTCCTTGGGGGTAAGATTGGTTTTCTTAAGCAAAGCCGTGATATTTTTTGCTACCAGGTCAAGATAGACAGCATTGTGGATAAACCTGTCTTCCCAAGTTCGGAGGAATATATCGTCGTCCCTGCGCCAGATATCGTGAGCTTCGATTGACATTGAGTGCCAGGCGTCAATGCTGGCAAGTACATCCCTGTCGCTGATGAGCAGCGCTGCAGCGCCGTCGCCGCAGTTTTGCTCGAACTCAGTGCCCGGCGCCCCTATGCGGGTATCAGCCGCCACAACGAGTACTTCTTTTGCCGAACCGGCCTTTACGGCATCAAGCGCTGCTTTTATCGCCGATGTGCAAGACCTCAGAGAGTTGCAGAAGTCAGCGGTGGTTATCTCCTGCCTCAGGTCGCAGGCGGCGGCTACGGTCGCTGCAATCTGCTTCTCTTTATAAGGCGCTGTGGTCGAAGCAAAGAAAACGCCGTCAATTGCCTCTCTTTTCTGTCCCTTGAGGCAGTCTATGGCGGCAGCTACGGCCATGGTGGTGCTATCTTCATCGAAGTTGCGGATAGCCTTCTCGCCGCGTGATCCCTTCATTATCGCTTCGCGGCTCAGCCGCCAGAGAGGCACATAGGCTCCATAGGAAATGATTCCGGCCATTTAATCCTCCAGTTATTATTAGCTTTAAAACAGCCTCCATTAGGATACCAGCACACGATGGGATTGTCAATTGAATTGCTAGCTTGAGCAAAAGCTGATAATATCAATCCATTGCCAGTCAAAAGGAGCTAATTATGAGTAAAACAACAAGGTTTCTAATACTTTTTGTACTGCTGATACTTGTAGTCGATGCTGCGCTTATTGTACCGATTATGTTATCACAGCCCTCCAAAACAGCAGGTCTTGAACTGGTTGAGGAGGCATGGCAAGTTGTCATCAATGATTATGTGGACAAAGACAAGCTCGACCTGAAGGAATTGAGCGATGGCGCAATCAAGGGCATGCTCGATGCTTTAGGTGACCCTTATGCAGGCTATTTTAGTGCTGAGGAATACAAGATTATTAAACAGTTTAACATTGAAGGAAGCTATGGCGGCATCGGTACCGTTGTAACGATAGATGAGGGACAGATACTTGTAGTGGCGCCTATCGAAGGCACGCCTGCCAAAGAGGCAGGCATTAAGCCCAGGGATAGAATTCTGGAAATAAACGGCGAGTCAACTGAGGGCATGATCCTGGAGCAGGCTGCACTGAAAATTCAGGGTGAACCGGGAACTCAGGTGACATTGAAAATAGTGCACAAAGGAGAGGAAGAGCCTGTAACACTTGTGATTACCAGAGAAAAGATAAATGTGGATAGTGTCTATAAAGAGGTTCTCCAAGATACGCCTATGCCCACGACGATACCTTCTCCAACGATTAGTCCCATCTCTGACAATATCGCACAGATAAGAGTTACCTATTTTTCGAAGCGAACTGGAGATGAAATCACATCAGCTCTAAAGGATGTGATTGCTGGCGGAGCGGTAGGCATCATCCTTGACCTTAGAGATAACCCGGGAGGCACTCTAAATGCAGCGGTGACTGTAGCAAGCCAGTTCCTTGCGGAAGGCATCGTTATTTCTGCTGTGGACGGTAATGGGGAGAAGCAAAGCTTGTCTGTAGAGAAGGGAGGTCTTGCTCTGGATATACCCCTTGTAGTCCTGGTGAACAGTAACAGCGCCAGCGCCAGCGAGGTGGTTGCGGGCGCTTTGCAGGACTATGAACGAGGTGTGATTATCGGTACCCAGACCTTTGGCAAAGGCAGTCTCAATCATTTCAGGGAGTTAAGCGACGGCTCTGCTATCTATATCTCTATAGGGCGGTGGTTTACTCCGGATGGTCGGCAGATAGAGGGACATGGTCTCACTCCCGACATAATAATTGATAGAACTGAGGATGACATAGCTCAGGGGAAAGACCCTCAACTAGACAAGGCTGTAGAGTACCTGAAGAGCCAGCTATGAGCAACAGGGGCACGCGGGTTGTTGTCGCCATGAGTGGCGGCGTGGATTCCTCAATGGCCGCAGCCGTTCTGAAAAAGGAAGGCTACGAGGTTATGGGGGCAACGATGAGGTTGTGGACGGAAGAGGATAGCGACATGCCTGCCTCGCATCGTCGTTGCTGCTCTGTGGAGGAGGTTGAGGATGCGCGGCGGGTCTGCCAGATTCTCGACATACCATTCTATGTGCTCAATTTCGAGTCACAGTTCCGAGCCCATGTTGTTGATTACTTTTGTAAGGAGTATCTCAGGGGCAGGACCCCGAATCCCTGTATTGTCTGTAACAAGAGAATTAAATTCGATCTTCTGCTGAACAAGGCTCTGGCGCTCGGGGCTGATTATCTGGCAACAGGGCACTACGCTCGAATCGAAAAATATTACGGCCAATATTGCTTGCTCAAAGCGACCGATGCCGCCAAGGACCAGTCTTATGTACTGTACGGTCTGGGGCAAAAAGAACTGAAGCATCTTCTTTTTCCTATGGGTTCTTACAACAAGAGACAGATACGGAGTCTGGCGCATGAGATGGGTCTGCCAGTGTGGGATAAAGAGGAAAGCCAGGAGATTTGCTTTATCACGAATGGAGATTATCATCAGTTTCTGGCACAGCGCGGTCTGAATCAGCCTGGTGATATAGTCGATACCGAAGGTAAATTACTGGGAAGACACTCAGGAATAGGCTTCTATACAGTGGGACAGCGTCGGGGATTGGGGCTAGCCTCCGGAAAGCCCTTATATGTTCTGGCAATAGACCCTGTTGACAGCAGGGTGGTAGTGGGCGCCAATGAGCAGCTTCTCCGCAAAGAGCTTCATGCCGGCGAGGTGAATTATATCTCCGGTGAGCCACCACCTCAGCCTGTAGTCATCACCGCTAAAATAAGATATAAATCGCCAGAAGCGAAGGCAATGCTCTATCCCGAGGGGCAACGTACACGAATTGTCTTTGAGGAGCCACAGCGGGCTATTACTCCCGGCCAGGCAGTGGTGTTCTATGATGGAGACATCGTTCTGGGTGGGGGAATTATTGATTAGGTCCTATTTGGATTCAACGCTCTTCGGGTAAGAACCGAGGATCTTGAGGAAACTCGTTTTCTGGCGAAGGTCTGTCAGAGTGCTTCTGCAGATTTCATCCTCCAGGTGACCCTCGA
>DATKWL010000107.1:0-6328 GCA_035529555.1 Dehalococcoidia bacterium
TGCCTGCTACCCTTTGGACCTCTATGAGAAAGTCAAGAAAGCAAAATCAATTCAAGGTACCAGGTTCATGCACGTATTCACACCCTGTCCTCCGGGATGGCGCTTCCCTTTCAGCGATACCATCAGAATCGGCCAGCTTGCCGTTGAGACCGGGTGGGTCATTCTATATGAAATTGAAGGTGGTAGTTTTCGCCTCACCTCGGCCAGCGAATCCATTGCCCGGCGGGGCACTCTGAAACCACTGCGGGAATATCTATCGCAACAGGGCAGGTTTAAAAACATCACCGAAGACCAGATCAACGAACTTCAGGACATGGTGAATGCCCGGTGGCAGCTTTGCCTGAAGCGGTCAACCGGTTCATAGAAACGTTTTCGCTACGCATCCTCCAGCACAGAATGAATATAAGAATGCATGAAGAATCTTGGCTTTACTTGGGCCGCTGCCAGCCCTCCCATTCCTTGCGCTTCAACTCACCGCGCTTGATCTTCCCTGAGATAGTCTTGGGCAATTCGTTGACGAAGTCGATTTTTCTGGGGTGCTTGTAGGGGGCGGTGAGGCGCTTGACATGCCCCTGCAACTCTTTTTTCAACCCCTCAGAGCCTTCGTAGCCCGGTGACAGTATCACGAAGGCCTTGACAATCTCGCCTCTCATCTCATCCGGGCTTGCTACAACAGCCGCCTCAGCCACGGCCGGATGTTCTAGTAATGCCGATTCGACCTCAAAGGGGCCAATCCTGTATCCCGAGGTAATGATTACGTCATCTGCGCGCCCTATGAACCAGAAATAGCCGTCATCGTCTTTGTAGGCTTTGTCGCCGGTATAATACCAGTCTCCTTTGAATACCTCGGCCATCTTCTCAGGTTCTTTCCAGTACTCTTTGAAAAGGCCTACCGGGCGCGTAGGCTTTACCTTAATGGCAATGTGCCCTTCCTGACGCTGAGGCAATTCCTTACCATTATCGTCCACTATGGAGATATCGAAGCCAGGTGTCGGTTTTCCCATCGACCCCGGCTTTACCGGCATACACCGATAGTTCCCTATAATATTGACAGTTTCCGACTGGCCGTATCCATCGTAAATCTTCAAGCCGGTGCCCTTTTCCCATCGGGATATAACTTCCGGGTTGAGAGGCTCGCCCGCGGCTGTGCAATGTCGAAGCCTATCCAGACTGTATTGCTTCAAGTCCTCGAGAACCAGAACCCTGTACCCTGTAGGAGGAGCACAGAATGTGGTAATTCCATAGCGCTCAATAAGACTCAGAGTCAGCTTGGGGTCGAACTTCGCATCAGCGTTATGAAGAAAAACCGCAGCCCCTATTGTCCATTGGCCGAAAAGCTTCCCCCAGGCAGCTTTGGCCCATCCCATATCAGAGAGCGTCCAGTGCAAGTCGGTGGGTTTCAGGTCCTGCCAGAACCTGGCTGTAATCAGGTGAGCCATGCCGAAGGATGCCTGAGTGTGAATAACCATCTTTGGGTTTCCTACCGTGCCGGAGGTAAAATAAAGAAGCATGGGGTCATCGCTTTTGGTGCGTGCCACATCGACAATGTCCTCTGATGCGTTAGCAAGCTCCGATTCATAACTCAGCCAATCGTTCTTCTGTGCTCCTCTGATTACCATAAAGGCCTTAAGTGATTCGCATCTTCCCCTGATTTCATCCACCTTGGAAACATTTTCAATGTCAGTTATCACCATGGTCGATTGCGAAGTGTTGACTCTATACTCAATATCTTTCGTGGTGCATTGCGTGGTGGCAGGAATAGGTATAACCCCGAGTTTAATCATGCCGACCATTGTCACGTACCATTCTGTAATCCTGGGCAGCATCAGGAAGACGCGGTCGCCCTTTTTCAGTCCCAGCCTCTTCAAACCATTAGCAAATCGGTTCGATGCTTTGCTCATTTCATAAAAATTATATTGCTCGGCGTTTTCACCGTTACGGTCAACAGCCAGCAAAGCAAGCTTCTTCGGCTCGCGCTCAGCCCATTTATCTACAATGTCGAATCCGAAGTTGAAATAGTCCGGCACCTCAAGCCTGAATTCTTTTCGTTCGAGCTCGTAATCCTTCATATTAGGCTCATTTATATCAATCACCAATTACCTCCGCAGCTTAATGCTTACCCTTGACTGAGATTCAAATGTGGGCAGACTTCAAGTCCCTCTTAAGCTGAATTGAGCGCGACAATATTGGATCCATGGGAGAAAGATTGGATAAAGTCTGCTCATCAATTGTGAAGAATAGAGGTAATTTTGATATTCCAAATGATAGTGGCAACGCGAGCTAATGCTCGCTGCTGTTTCAAATCACGCCTTCCTGCTGCAATATGTCTATTGTCGCAGGGTCATAGCCTAAGAGCTCGGAATACACGTCAGCGTTGTGCTGTCCCAAAAACGGTGCTTGTTGAGTGGCATCGCTCGGAGTCTTGCTCATCTTGAACACTGAACCAGGCATCTTGAGTTTGCCACTTATGCTCTGCTCAACCTCCACCTGCATATCGCGACTGGCGAGCTGTGGGTCTTTAGCGACCTGACTGAATGTAGGAACAGGAGAACAGGCCAAATCGGCAGCGCCCAGGATTTCAAGCATCTCATCAACAGTTCTCTCCTGTGTCCACGCCTGCACTATGGCGTCTATCTCCTCTGTATGCTCAATACGAGTGGCCTGGCTGTAGTATTCGGGGACATCTTTGAGCTCTTCCCTGCCAATCACCTCGAGAAGACGGTGCCACTGCCCCACAGTGACGATTCCGATAACGATGTGCCCGTCCCTCGCCTTATATATGTTAAACGGAGTAACCTCGAGCTGACGGTTGCCTATTCTCGGTGGTTCCCTGCCTATAGCCAGGTAATAGGGCAGATACTGTATGGCAGTGATATACCAGATACAGTCCTGCATCGACATATCGATGAATTGACCCTCATTTGTCCTGGACCTGTATTGCAGCGCAGCGAGGATAGCAAGGTCAGCGAATATTCCACCCAGGAAGTCTGCTATTGCTGAACCAACCTTGGTCGGAGGGGAATCCGGGTGGCCATTGATGCTTATCATCCCACCCATAGCCTGAATTATGGTATCGAAAGCTACCCGGTTACGGTAAGGACCGGTATGCCCGAATCCCGATATGGAAGCGTAGATAAGCCTGGGATTATGTTTCTTCAGCTCCTGGTAACCCAAACCAAACCGTTCCATCACCCCGGGGGTGAAGTTCTCGACCAGTACATCGCTCTTTTTGACCAGCTCCTTGCATATCCTTCGCCCTTCCTCAGTGTGGAAGTTCAAGGTAATGCCCCGCTTCCCCCGATTCAGAGCCACGAAGCGGTAGCTCTCCTGCCCTTCTGTCAGAGGAGCAGTCGTCCTGATTGCATCTCCTCCGCCCGGCAACTCTACTTTGATGACCTCTGCACCGAGCTCAGCTAAAATCATCGTCCCTAAAGGGCCGCCGTACATCCGGGTCAAATCGAGCACCCGTATGCCCTCAAGGGCCTTCGCCACTATCGCCTCCCTTAAAATAAACAGACCTCGTCACTATTCCATCACCGCCACGCCCATGGCGCCCGGCCCGGCATGCGTTCCCAGAGACGAACCAACTCTGGTTATGTATAGAGGCGCCTGAGGGAAAAGCGCCTTTATGCGGTCGGCAAACCCCTTTGCCTCTTCGTGGTCGGTTGTGTATGCTACCGCCGTCTCTTTTACCTTGGAGAAGCCTTTGGCGAATTCATAAAGGCGTTCCATCGCCTTCCCCTTAGTACGTGATATCCCCACCAGCGACAGGTCGCCTTCCTTCAAGGTGAGCATCGGCTTGACTTTGACAACCGCCCCTATAATCCCATGAGCTTTGCTGAGTCGTCCACCCCTGATGACATATTTCAAGGTGTCCACCAGAATCAAGAGATGCACTTTCGGTACAGCCTGACGCACGAGCTCGGCTACCTGCTCCAGCTTCTTACCAGCCTTAGCCTCCCGCGCAGCATACATGACAATAAGCCCCAGGCCCAACGAGACCGAGAGGGAGTCTATCACTTCAATACGGCATTTTTTGGTAACAAGCTCTCTAGCCAAGAGCGCCGAATTATAAGTGCCGCTTTCCTTCGAAGTCAGGTGTATTGAGACGATTTCATCTGTCTCCTCGGCAAGCTTGTTGTAGACATCGGCAAAGTCCTTCGGGGTAGGTATAGAGGTGGTGGGATGAACAGAGTCGTGAGTCAACTTATAGTAGAACTCGTCATCGCCAATATCCACCCTGTCGCGATAAGATTTGTCCCCGAACACCGTATACACCGGCACCACACTGATGTCCAGTTCCTTAACCAGATGTTCCGGGACATCGCAAGTGCTGTCTGTCACGATTTTTACCATCGTACACCTCTTATTTAATTGCCTTTATAATTTTATCATCCTCTGGCAACGCCGAGGTACTCGCTGTATTCTACCAGACGAGCCAGCGCCCGGACAGCCCTCTCCAGTGTGGGATAGGGCCCCAGATAGCTCTGATGAAGCTTTCGGGTGACCTCGCTGTCCTTTATCGGAGGGCTCACCATATTAGCCAGAATCACGGGTTTCCGATATTTCTTCATCAGCTCCAGCATCCGCTCTACATCCGCCATCTCTTCCAGTCTGGAGGCATCCAGATGGCGCTCGCACTTCTCCTTCACCGCAGGCAGTATATTCATCAACCCGGTCATGCCCCCTACCATACCCACGCCATCTATGACCATAATAGCGTCTGTATTCTCATCCTCAAACAGCGTCCAGATGCAGGGATATACGATATGGGCGCCGCCGGGGTCAACCGGATTGCCATGCGACCACCTCCCCGCCAGGAAGGAGTTCAACTTGTCCACAGTTGACTGCGACAATCTCGCCAATTCAAGCCCCTGCATCCTCAAAGCATCCGACGCTATTACTCCCAACCCTCCACCCATCGTTAATATAGCAACCCTTCTGCCTTTCGGCAAAGGTTGACCGAGTAAAGCCACGCCCGTATCCACCAGTTCGCCGATTTCCTCCACCCTTATCACCCCGGCCTGCTTGAAAACAGCGTCGGAGACCTCTTCCGAGCCGGCTAGGGCTGCGGTGTGAGACCGCGCTGCCCGCGCCCCGTCCTCTGTGCGCCCTGCTTTCATGACAACCAGAGGCTTCTTTCTGGTAATCTCCGAAGCCAGTTTCAAGAAGCGTTTGCCCTCCCTGAGCCCCTCGATATATCCCAGGATAACCCTGGTCTTATCATCGTGGGCTAAATATTCCAGGTAATCCTCGTAGTGTAAATCAGCTTCGTTACCGCTGTTGATGTACTTACTGTAACCCAGTCCCATCTGCCAGCCGAAGTTTAGCATGGAAAGGCCCGAGTTGCCGCTTTGAGTGAGTATGGTCACAGGGCCTTCCCTCACCGGCATAGCAAAAGGTAAAGAGAAAAGGTCGGTCGAGGTATCGAAATGTCCCATGCAGTTCGGTCCCACGATGCGCACACCACCCCGTCGGGCAATCTCAACCACCCTCCGTTCTATCTCCGCCCCTTCCTTTCCGTTCTCCGTAAATCCGCCGGTGATGATGAGGACATACTTGACCCCTTTATAAACGCAATCCTCCACCGCTGCGGGTACATCGGCAACAGGGGTCACTATCAGGGCGATATCAACCGGAGCAGCCACTTCTCTCAGGCTTTTGTATGCCTTAACTCCGATTACCTCGCCGCCGTTCTTGTTTATGGGATAGACTTTTCTGTTGCCCCTGGCTAACAGGTGGCTGAGTATGCCGAAGCCCCATTTTCCCGGTGTATTCGAGGCTCCGATAACCGCCACCGATTTGGGATTGAACAACAGGTCCATATTATTGTTAAGGTTCATAGTCTATTCTCATGACAAGCATTCAGCCCTCAGGTATCAGCTTTCAGTTTTTTCTCTGCTGAGTGCTGACGGCTGATAGCTGAAAGCTAATCTCAACGTCGTTATTTGTACCAGCCCCGAGATTGCCACGGCGTCCCGATTAATCGGGACGTCTCGCAGAGACATAATTACTTTACTATTCCCAAGTACTCGCTATACTCCACCAGCCTCGCCAGGGCTCTGACTGCCCTTTCGGGCGTAAGATAGGGAATAAGGTGGTTTTGCGCCATCTTCTGGTAAACAATCCTGCTCTTCACTTCATCGCTTACCCAGACAGAGTAAACAATGGGCTTCTGATACTTTTTCATAAGCTCCATCGTTATTTCCAGATTCCTTACGTACTCTGCTTCGATGCCCCGCAGTATTTGCTCAGGACTTACTGTGTAATCTCTCTCCCAGGGAGCGGTGCTCATTAGACCGGCGAAGCCGAAAGGCGTCCAGATAGG
>DATKWL010000108.1:0-3478 GCA_035529555.1 Dehalococcoidia bacterium
AGTCTTGGTCATCTCAAGCTCCGCAAGTAAAAAATCCGAGTTAAAGTATATTGCTCCAAATGATGAAACTTGTCAACCTTTTGCGCAGTGTAGGGGTGTTCATTTGAGCGCCCTCGCTTTTTTTAAACTTGACAGCTAGGGTATATTATTCTAGCGGAAAGTCTGTAAGTAAGTAGAACCATAATTAGGGGAGGGCTAACATGGCAGTTTTTACCATAAAACATCATCCTGAGTTGACGGCTGAGAAAGCTATGGAGATATTCAAGAAGGGCTTCTTAGGCAAATACGAGGTCTACAAATGGAACAGGCCCGGCGGAGTGAGGGATTTCATGGTTAAGAAGAGCAGCCTGATAGGGGTTGCTGTTAAACTAAAACAGGAAAAGGACAAGACCAGCTTCGCCATAGTTGACAGTCCACCCTCCATGTTTATATTTTTGTCAGTTGGGGGCATCCTGTATTCACTGCTAAACCGCTCTAAACACACAGAGATGATGAACGAGGTGAAGAAGTTTATCGAGACTGAGCCGGAGTTTAAGTAGGGGCACACAATTTTATGCCCTATGTCGTTCTCGCTCATGCTCTCCTGCTCGTCCGCAGCCCTGTGGGGGGGGCGATTAGTTGACCTGCTTCGTCAATGCGTTTCGCAGCGCTTTGTGACGTCTTCCGATTCGAACCAGGCTCTGTTTCACGAATGCTATACCACGGCATGCGAAGATATTGCAGTAGTAGTCCGACAGCCTGGTCTTGGCAAGCAAAAGGACAAGGATAGAGCTCATTACGATACTGACAAGCACCATCCCGTATCCCAGATTCTTGATTAATTCACCGCCAGTGATCCCTTGCTGCAACGGTAGAGAGGCCAGCACCATCGTCGTCAAACCTCTGGGTATCATTACTGCCATAAGCGAAGCATCTTTTGCCGGAATCGATGCGCTAATCGTCAGCTTCGCCGTAACCATACGAATTACGAAAGTGACAATCACCATTACGATTGCCAGCGTTATTAGCGACGTGCTGATCAATTCAAGAGAGATTCCTAGATATACGAAGAAGAAGGTCCTCATAAGGAATGCAATCTCACCGAACAGAACCTTCTCTGTTTCGGTAAGACCCGAGTATTTGGCGCTTTCTTGCCCTTTGAAAAATAAGGAATGTATTGGCTCAATATTACCCATGGTAACGCCGAAAGCCAGTGCAGCCATGGCGCCATTGAATCCAAGTATCTCGACGACGCCAAAAATCACGAAGACAAAGGCCAGGGTAGTTAACATAGTGTTTTTCGCTGCGTGTATGCGATGGAGCACTGTCGCCCAGGCGAGGGCGCCGATTATGCCGAGGAAAATCGACACAATGAAGGATGAGAGTATATTCTGCGTAACGGAAAGAACTTGAATTCCCCCTCCCTCGCTGGCTTCAATCAGGGCAAGTGTAAGGATAATGGCCAGGACACTGGTAACCGTCGCTTCTATTGACAGGATGGTCTGGCTCTCCTCCTGCATTTTGAGCTGTCTGCTGAGGGGAATTACTATCGCCTCTGCGGTGGTACCAAAAAGGGCTCCCAGGATGAAGCAAGGTAGCAACTCCAGGTCGGTCAGCCAGAACGTGAGTGCAGAGACGATTATCGTGGTAACTGCAAAAGTCAGAACCGTCAGCCCTAGAGCGCCGCCAAGGGCTGAACGCAATATGCTGAGCTTTAGGGTTGTACCGCATTCAAACAGGATGATGATGAGAGTGATGGTGGCAAAGATCGGGCCCACCAAGCCGAACTGGGCGGGAGATACCAGGGTCAAAACGGGCCCGAGGAAGATGCCTATGGCAATCAAAAAGAGAACGTCGGGTATTTTTGTTTTGCTGAAAACACCCGTGAAAAAGTGCGCCAGGAAGACGATAATGCCGACTACTCCAATGGCTTCAGCAGCTTCTTGCATCTAGAGCAATACCTCAAGTTGTGTATTGATATCGGTTTGGGCTCATCCAATTTGTTTTCCCTGCTTTAGAGCCGGCTTGCCACGGCGATAAAAAAATGTAACCAGCGCCGTGGCATTGGATGCCTGGTTCGAATTCAGGGTTATCTATCGTGCCACCCCGCTATAAATGAATGCATCTGCCAGTGATAATAAGAACTCTGTGTGAAGATGTAAATCACTAGATAGTCATTTAGCGCCGGGTACTATCGAGTAACTAAAGGTACTTTTGCGTGTGCTCCCTGAAACCCTATTACATGCCGCGACCAGGATTCTGCGTTCTCAATCTACCGGCCTGCGCTCTGCCCGGGCTGTCCTGTCCTGTTCCTCCAGCCAGCGCCCGAATTCGGTATCAGGGTCTTCGATGCCCAGCTCGTTCATTGCCCTGCGCCGTGAGTGGATGCCTGTATTGACCAGTATCTCTTCGTCACGAACCAGCCTGTCCCTGTCCTGTGGTAATACAGGCCCCTATATGATGCGGGAGCGATAGCTGCCGAAACTCTCTCCTGCCATCTTCTCCATTACCTTCAATATCATCTCGTTGCGCCGTTTGTAGGCTGAAGTCCTGATAGTGCGCTTCCGGTTCACTTTCTGCAGCAACGGGTGAAGCTCCATCTCCAGCGCCACGCCGGAGAGGCCTGCGTGCATTGTCGCCGAAGGCGGTGCGAGGCGATTCGGAGAGGTCGTGGATGGTGCGGTAGAGCAGGTCTATGTAGTCCACATGCAATTTGACGCCTCCGCCCTGCAGCAAATCGAGCAGGTATGCCTTGGCACGCTCCGGTATTTCCCAGACCGCGCCGGGCTGAACGGCTATGTCCTGGGAGTTCTCTATGTTCTCCAGCACAGCTATGGGGTTTCCCGAGAGTTCGAGTATCAGGGAAAGCTGAGATAAGGCGCGGTTCAGCTCGCGCGCCGGCTCCATGAGGGAGGGAACATCGGAGACCCCCCAGAACTTCTTCGGAACGGGTGGCGCCTATAGATAGAGACCGCGAAAGTCCCTTTTGAGGCATTATGAGGGGGACTTGGCATAAATTAACGGGAATTTTACAAAATTCCTGCCCAACAGGCTTGACAAGCCTGTTGAAAAGGGGTAAAAGCTTTACAGTCCGTTACCATTTGGGGAGAAATGGACTTCAGGGCGAGGCAAGGCCGACATTCGAAAATGGTGACATAGTCCAAAAGTCCGCGCACGTTAACAGTTCTTTATTATGTCGTTGCGAGCGTAGCGAAGCAATCTGGAGGTGGGGTGGCAAAGATAAGGAGAAAGCGGAGGAGAACGCTGAGATTGCTTCGCCTCCGCCTGTGGCGGATGGTCTCGCAAAAACACAATAAAGAAAGGCAGATGATTTCGCAAAACATAGGGAGAAAGGATTATATCTAGCCCAGCTTGCCAAGCTGACGGCCGCCGAGGAGGTGGATGTGCAGGTGGGGCACAATCTGCCCGCCCTCAGGTCCGCAGTTTATCACCAGGCGGAATCCGGATGCGGCGACGCCGTTCTCCCTGGCCAGCTTGT
>DATKWL010000109.1:0-6343 GCA_035529555.1 Dehalococcoidia bacterium
ACCCCTGTCGTCAGTGAGGTCCAGTACACGGTAGGGGCCCAGCATCGGCGGCTTCCCTTTTTGCTTAGCCATTGCCATGAACTCCTTTCAGGTGCGATTTGCAAATATCCCTGTTTTCATAGTTCCAAATTCCTCTCTTGAAGGGAGAGGGTAGAGCCTGTCCTGAGCTTGTTGAAGGATGAGGGTGAAGCTTTAATCTCCCTCCCTTCAGGGGATGAGAATTGTAAACAAGCCTGGTACTCTTCATCAAAAAGGCGGAACGGCAGGCGTGGTGCGCTTGTGGGCGCTGAGTTTCACCATGCGGTCTATTTTATTGCGAATCTCATCTTTTGCCTGACCTGTAGCCAGATATTCGTCAAGCTCTCTGTAGGTTATTCCCATCTCTCCTTCATCGGTCTGACCGGACCAGAGACCGCCCGAAGGCGGCTTGGTGATAATTTTCTCAGGGATGCCGAGATGGCGTGCCAACTCGTTCACATCCTTTTTCAATAGATTGGCCAGCGGCATTATGTCAACGCCGCCATCGCCATACTTGGTGAAATATCCTATCGACAACTCGCTTTTGTTGCTGGTGCCCACTACCAGATAGCTGAGTTTGGCGGCAATATGGTATAGAACGTTCATTCGTAGCCTTGGCTTGATATTGCCCTCAACCTTTTTTGGGGTTTCCGTATCGCATTTCAAATCGGGGAGGGCTTTGAGAAGCGAATCGAAGACCTCGTCCAGTTTAACAGTGACAGTGAGAATACTGAATTTTTGGGCAATGCTTTGTGCATCCTCGAGGTCTTCATGAATGCTGTGACAGGGCATCATTACGCCCAAAGAAGTGTGAGGGAAAGCCTGCTTGCAGAGAACGCCGACAACAGAGGAGTCGACTCCGCCGCTCAGACCGAACACTACTCCCCTGCAACTGGCCTTCTCAACCGCCTCCCTGAGCCAGGACACGAGCTTCTGGGATAGTTCTTGCATGATGAAGGTCTCGCCAAAAATGTGTCAACGAATGGACACGCTTCTAGATAAACTAGAGGATAGGCAGATACCTGTTTAGCTCGAAATCGGTCACGTAAGACCGATAGCGGTCCCATTCTATTTTCTTGTTCTTGATAAGGCTATTGAAGACATGGTCCCCCAGGCATTTCCTCAGCAGCTTGCTTTTTTCAGCAAGGCTGATTGCCTCATCAAGGCTACCTGGCAGGGTGCTGATGCCCCTCTTAACACGCTCCTTCTCTGACATTTCATAAACATTCGCCTCGATAGGCGGAGGCGGCTCATATTCTTTGTCAACGCCTTCCAAACCAGCGGCGAGCATGGCGCTGAAGGCTAGATAGGGATTGCAGGCAGGGTCAGGCGACCTGAACTCAATTCGGGTTGCCTTTTCTCTTCCCGGTTTATATCCCGGAATCCTTATCAGGTCGGCGCGGTTCCTCATAGCCCAGGAGATGTAGAGTGGCGCCTCATAACCGGGGACGAGGCGTTTGTATGAGTTAACCCACTGGTTGCTGACGAGCGTAATCTCGGGGGCGTGCTTGAGCAATCCCGCCAGATAGGACTTGGCTATCTTGGATAAATGATACTTATCGTTCTTATCGAAGAAAGCGTTTTGCTCGCCCTTGAACAGGGATTGATGGGTGTGCATACCACTGCCATTCACGCCAAATATGGGCTTGGGCATGAAGGTGGCATGGATGCCCTTTCTTAAAGCTATTTCTTTTACTACCAGCCGGTAGGTCATAATGTTGTCTGCCATGGTCAAGGCGTCAGTGTATCTCACATCTATTTCGTGCTGGCTGGGGGCGACCTCATGATGGCTGTACTCCACCGCGATGCCCATATCCTGAAGAGTAAGCACGGTTTCTTTCCTCAAATCCGTACCTGTATCCGAGGGAATCATATCGAAATAGCCGCCCTGGTCCAGACACTCGGTGCCTTGTGGAGATTTGAAGTAAAAATACTCAAGCTCGGGGCCAACACAGAAGGTGTAACCCATGTCACTGGCTCTTTTCAGATTCTTCTTAAGCACATATCTGGGGTCGCCTTCGAATGCCTTACCGCCGGGCCAGTAAATATCGCAGAAAATGCGGGCGGCACGACTCTCTTTAGGACTCCAGGGTATGATTCGAAAGGTGGAGGGGTCGGGCAAAGCCATCATGTCGCTTTCATCTATGCGGGCGAAACCCTCGATTGAGGAGCCATCGAAACCCATCCCATCCTCAAGCGCAACTTCAAGCTCATCGACAGTTATGGCGAAGCTCTTCAGGAATCCCAGGATGTCCGTGAACCAGAGCCTGATGAATTTTACATGATTCTCTTTGACTGTCTTTAATACGTAGGCTTTATCTTTCTTCATTGCTGTTGCCAAATGATACCTCCTTGTGCCCGCCTTAGTTTATCCCTGAGAATCTCATCCAGTCAAGGGCTATCAGGCGAGCTCTGGCTCGATAAGGCCATAATAGCCATCGCCTCTTTTATATATCACGCTGAATTTATTGCTCTCAGGGTTGAAAAATATGAAAAAGTCGTGGGAGAGAAGTTCCATTTGGTCTATCGCTTCCTCTGGGGTCATTGGCTTCACCGGGAAACGCTTCACCTTTACAATCCTGCTCTCCTCCTTTACCTCTTCAATGATAGGCTCATTTGCCATTTCCTTGCGCAGGGGCGATACTCTTCTCTTACTGCGATAGAGTCTATCCTTGAAGCGTTCAATCTGCCGGGTGAGCACATCCAGTACTTTGTCAATTGACGTGTTTATTGTACTCGCTCTTTCCTCACCGCGGAGCAATGTTCCGTGACTATTTATTGTCACCTGGGCAACGTAGCGGTTATCCTCTGCCTTTGTCATTTCTCGAGTCAGCTCTACCTTGACCTCGCCGATATCGGGGAAATGGCGTTCCAGTTTGCCAAGTTTGCCTTCTATGTATTCCTGGGCTGCGGCATCAACCTCAAGGTTTTTGCCCTTGATTATAAGTTCCATCCCGTCCCCCCTTTAGTGTGAAATACTACGAAAGAAAGGGTCTGGTATATTCAGCCTGCTTAGAATGATTTATTTTATGCTTAACATGCTGAATTTTCAAGGGTTGTATAAGAGCGCCAATCAATTCTCCCTGGATAGAGTGAGGCCCCAGACGGAGCTTGCGCCTGCTGTTTTGAGGGCAATAGCACAGGCATCGAGAGTGGCGCCGGTGGTGCAGACGTCATCAATGATAAGAATCTGTTTGTCTGCCATGTTTTTGTTACAGGCGAAGGCATCTCGTACATTTAGGCGACGTTCCGTGGCGCTCTTGGTTCTTGCCTGGGGCGCAACGTCCTGCACTCGAATAAGCGCATCTTCTTCCACAGGCAAGCCGACAATCTTGCTTAACTCCTTAGCTAGGAGCGAGGCCTGATTATAGCCGCGCTGGCGCAGCCGTTTCGGGTGCAGCGGTACAGGCACCAGCACCTCACCTATCATGGGGTGCGAATGCAGATACTCGGCCAGAAGCTGTGCAAGGGGAGCAGCCAATGCTTTAAGCTGTCTGTATTTGAACTGGAGTATAGCCTGTCTCGCTACTCCCTGAAACAGGAAGGCGGAACGTATGCCGTTGATGGCGAGAGGATGGCTGAGGCATGCAGAACATAAATTCCCTTCATTAACCGTGGTTCCACAGCGCTGGCAGAGCGGAAGTTTTACCCTGGGCAGCGAATCGCTGCACGAGGGACATATCAGGCTGCCTTCCTTGCCACAGCCCACACATCGCAAAGGAAGCAGTATGTCCAGGAGCGCTGTTTTGACCTTCTGCAGGGATAGCTGTGGACTCAAAGGGCTACCCCGACCAGTTCTGATATACGCTGAATGCCCTCTTTTTGCATGAAACGCTTGATGCCCTCGATAATGTCCAGGGGTGTACAGGGGTTGGCATAGATAGCTGTGCCCACCTGTACAGCGCTAGCACCAGCCATGATGAACTCCAGGGCGTCGTTGGCTGTGGCGATGCCACCTATGCCAATGATAGGCACCTTAACTGCCTTAGCTACCTCATAGACCATGTAGAGGGCAATGGGCTTAATAGCCGATCCCGATAATCCACCGCTGATATTGCCCAGAACTGGCTTGCGGGTTTGTGTATCTATCATAATGGCTTTCAGGGTGTTAATTAGGGAAACAGCATCTGCGCCAGCTTCGACAACAGCGCAGGCTATACCGGCAATATCCGTTACATTGGGCGAGAGCTTGACGATGACCGGCAGCGTGGTTCTGGCTTTGACAGCAGCGGTTACCTCTGCTGCCGACCCGGGGTCTGCGCCGAATTCCAGTCCTCCCGCCGATACATTGGGACAACTTATGTTAACTTCAATGCCCCTGACGCCAGATACTTTATCTAACCGCTTCGCCAGTTCGGCATATTCTTCTATGCGCTCCCCCAAAATATTTACAATTACAGGAACTTTCCATGTAGCCCAGGCAGGCGCTTTTTCTTTGATTAGAGCTTCGACTCCGATGTTTTCCAGACCGATGGAGTTGATTATCCCGCATGCCGTCTCAATGAGCCTGGGCTGAGGATTACCCGGGCGCGGCTTCAGCGTGGTCCCTTTGCATACAATAGCCCCGAGTTTCTGAATATCCATGACATCGGCATATTCAGTGCCGTAACCGAAGATGCCCGATGCGGCCATCACAGGGTTTGACAGGAGCAGTCCCCGCTTGTTCTTGGGAGCCAGTTGAACTGATAGATTAGGCGTCTTCATAGCTTCCTGTAAATCTGTTGCAGTAACAAGGCATCCTCTTCAAGATTGGGGCTTTCGCAAATCAATATACCGCCTGCATTGAAATATCTCAAAGCCCTGAGCAACTCATCATACTGAAAATCCGATTCGGCAAGGTTCTCATGCTTGTTCTCTCCCTTGGGCCCATATCTGATACCTGAGACATGTATATGCATGTTGTTTAAGGCGTTACTGCCCAGTTTTCTTTTAATTCGCTTGAGGATACCTGTAAACTCATAGTATGTGTTAGCCTTCCCGGTCCGTGCATGCCAGTGGGCAAAGTCCACGGCCGGTGCCAGCCCCTCCACCTCAGCGCAGAGAGTCAGAACTTCGTCCAGGGTGCCAAACTGGCTGTCTTTTCCCATCACTTCCGGCCTGAGCAGTACCCGGTTGCCCTCTGCTCTAAGCCTGGCCACTATCTGTTCAAGGTTCGATTTGACTGCATCATACACAGAAGAGGGGTTATCTTTCAAATAGTAAGCGGGGTGGAAGACGATGCTTTCTCCGCCCAGTAGGGAGGTTATGCGTGCGGTCTGTATTATGCGCTCCCGGCTGGCAGCCGTTTTCTCAGGTTCTCTGGCGTTCAGGTTTATGAAGTAAGGGGCGTGGGCGCTGAGCCTCACCCGCCTTTTTATCGCTAACTCCCCCAGCTCTCGTGCGCTCTCAGGGCTCATCTTTACTCCCTGCACGAACTCCACCTCCATACATCCCAGTCCGAGCTCGTAACTTCGTTGGATTCCAGCCCTGGTGGTTAACGCTTTTGATGAATGAGGGATACCTGCTGTGCCAAAGACCAAGCCTTCTTTAATCGCTGCCTCTTTCTCCGGGTTTTGTGGGCATCTTCTTATTCAAGGAGGAAGCCAGCGGCGCCAACTGCGACATGAACTGGCGGAAATTATTAAATGTCAGAGATTGGGCGCCGTCCTTGAGAGCCTGGTCAGGATTGGGATGCACCTCAATCATCAACCCGTCGGCACCCGCTGCCACTGCAGCCAGGGCAAGTGGTGGCACCAGATACCATTTACCTGTGCCATGGCTGGGGTCTCCTATTATGGGCAGGTGGCTTAGCTTCTTTACCGCAGGTATGGCGCTGATATCCATAGTATTCCGAGTGTAGGTCTCAAAGGTTCGTATCCCCCTCTCGCAGAGCATCAACTGGCGGTTGCCCTGTGATAGGACGTATTCCGCTGATAGCAGCCATTCCTGAATAGTTGCCGACATTCCCCGTTTGAGCATGACGGGCTTCTTGGTCTTTCCTACTTCATCGAGCAGAACGAAATTCTGCATGTTGCGTGCGCCTATCTGCAGGATATCTGCGTATCTTGCCACAAGGTCGACATCGTGGGGCGTCAGCACCTCGGTGATTAGAGGCAGGCCTGTCTCGGCGCGTGCCAGGGCCAGGATTTCCAGCCCTTCCTTGCCCAGACCACGGAATTGATAGGGGGAAGTGCTGGGTTTGAAGGCCCCGCCTCGTAAGATATTGGCGCCGGCCTCCTTGACTGCCCTCGCCGTGTCCAGCACCTGTTTTTCTGACTCTACGGCGCAGGGGCCTGCGATTATGGTAAGGGTGTCGCCGCCGATGATAACATCGCCGATTTGGATT
>DATKWL010000110.1:0-8421 GCA_035529555.1 Dehalococcoidia bacterium
ATGACACGTAAACAACTTTGAGCCCACGTTTGCGAGCCCTCAAGCAAAAGAAGGGGCAACAGAAACAACTGATAGATATAAACAGGAATCGGGAAATTATTCCACACCAGTCGGTAGTGATTGCAGATAAATTCAAAACCAGGCGCACGCCTTTCTTTCGATTTCCCAACCTTATGCCAGACCTTAGCGGATGGCACGTAAACAACTTTAAGCCCGTGTTTGCGAGCCCTCAAGCAATATTCCACATCTTCAGCGCCCAGGAAATATTGCGGATTGAGCAACGATAACTCTTCTATAGTTCGACGCTTGAGCATCATAGCTGCCCCGCTTACCCAGTCGACTTCACTGGTGTTCTGATATTTTGGCTGGTCATCATCGTCTATTCCAACATGTTGATAAACACATCGCCGCCACCGGTGAATTTTCCCGCCAGCGTACCAGATAACATTGTTCCTACCATTGAAATCATAATAATAAATCTTGGGACCCACGATGCCAATTCTGTCGTCGCCTTCGGCAACCTTTATCAGCTCGCTTAGCAAGTCAGGGGCAACTATTGTGTCATTATTCAGGAGCAAAAAATAGGCAGGTTCGAAAGCGCTGAGAGCGTATCTGATGCCAACGTTATTCCCTTCTGCGAAGCCATAATTTTTATCGTTTTCAATAATGTGAATGTAATCTCCGAACTTCTCCTTCAGAATTCTGACATCCTCCCCACCTGAGCCGTTATCTACTACTACGACCTCATAATTGGGATAGGTAATCTTTTTAAGGGACTCCAGACACTCTAAGGTGTCGTCTATTCCGTTCCAGTTGAGGACTATGATAGCGACCTTGGGATAACTCACTAACTACTCCGCAAAAGCACTGAAGAGGATTATAATAAATTGCCATGATATAGCAACCGGAGATTAAGAGGAATGAGACCCAAATACTGGTACTGCCCTTTCTGTGGCTACATGTTTATGGAGACAGGGGCAGCGCGGGCAACCGGGCACAGAGATTGCCCCATGTGCGGCGAGGAATGTCTGCCCTGCTGGGAATGCCTCAACACAGGAGAGTTCAATGAGGTTATGTGCGATGGGTGCGGGAGCAAGACAGAATGCCAGGCCACGCTCAGGAGAAGATAGGCAGGGAATTTGGTGCCCCCAAGGGAATTCGAATCCCTGTTTTTGCCTTGAAAGGGCAGCGTCCTAGGCCACTAGACGATGGGGGCGATAAGACATTTATGAGTATATCAGAAACTATGGAGTCTGGCTACAGCTTATAGAAGCCCCCTTAGGCCTCTCTGAGATACCTGACAATCTCCCTCAAGGCCGGTCTCTTGCCGTACATCAACAAAAATACGCGGAACAATTTGGCAGCAACCCACATGGTAACCACTACTGAGGTTACAATGATTACGATGCTGAGCGCAATTTCCCAGGGGGCGATTGCTTTTGTGGAAATTCTGATCATGGCAGTTATAGGACTGGTGAGAGGGAAAAAGGTGAGTGCTCGGGACAGGGCACCTGTTGGGTTTGTGAGTATAAAGTAGCTGAAATAGTAAGGCAATACCGCAGGCAGAGTGAAAATTACTGACAGTCCCTGTCCTTCCTTGGCTGTCGGGACTATAGAGCCGATGCCACTGAATATCGCAGCGAAGAGCAGATAGCCCAGGATGAAATATACTACAGCCCAGGCGAGTACGCTCACAGGGATAGAGAGGTCACTTAAAGCCGGTATGGTTCCCGAAGCCACCTCGGCAAAAATCTCGAGGGTGATAAACCATACGGCTACCTGAATAAGACCGGAGGCACCGAGTCCAAGAACCTTGCCCACAAGTAGCTGTCTGGTCGATACAGAGGAAAGCAATATCTCTATCATCCTGTTTTCCTTCTCCTCTGTAACACTCTGGAACAAAGTTCCCGATGAGAAGAAGATTGATATCATGAATATCACAACAAAAACCATAGGCAATACATAGCTGCTGAATACATCCTGCCCCGATGCTATCTCTCCACTTTCGTCAAGGCGGATGGAAGCCAGCAACATGGGGGTTTTGGCACGCTCGACTATCTGAGGGCTAACCTCATCTGAAAGCAGATTGGAGATAAGAAAGTCCGCTATCTGCCCTCTTGTTTTTTCAGAGGGCGCTGCCTCCCTTGCCATGGTATATCTGGTAATGAGCCCGCTGGAGAGATAATCAGGGGGTATTATGAAATACTCTTTAATTTCCTTGACAAGGAGGGCTTGCTTTGCGGCATCCTCACTTTGATAAAGTACAAACAGGACATCGCTCTGATTCGTATATTCATCGAACATCCCTATTTCATCGACATACCCTATCTTCACCTCTTCCGGTGCAGCGGGATGGTGCCACTCCTGAACGCCCTTATATACTCCGAATCCCAGAATTAGCAAGAGTGGCAAGGCCAGTGTCAGGATAATGAAGGTCTTGCTCCTCAATATCTTGCGGAATTCGTGTTTCAGGATGAGGAGGGTCTTGTTCATCTCGCCTCCTTCACTACCTGGATGAATATCTCATTTAGCGAGGGCGTTGATATCTCAAAGCGGTCTACCATTACTCCTTTGCTTATCAGGTCCTTTAATACTACTTGAGACGATGTTTGGCCATCCAGAAACAGCTCCACATACTTGCCATGATTCTTGCTTCCCGCAACGCCAGCGATGCTTTCAGGTAAATGGTCACATTCTATAAATACAGAGTTGTTCCTGTACCTTGACTTTATTTCACCAAGGCTGCCATAGAGCACCACGCGTCCTTTGTTAATCATCAGGATTCTATCGCTCAGCTCCTCAATCTGATTCATCATGTGTGTGCTCATGATAATGGCTTTGCCCTGACTTTTGAGTTCACGAATTATATCCTTCAAGAGCTGAGTATTCACCGGGTCGAGGGCAGCGAATGGCTCGTCAAAAATAACCAAATCAGGGTCATGCAGGATGGTGACAATGAACTGTATCAACTGCCCCATGCCATGGCTCAGCTCCTCTGTCTTCTTGTCCTTATGAGGCAGCATGTTCACCCGCTCCAGGAGTTGTGTTGCTCTATCCCCGGCTTGGCTTCTTCTCATGTTCTTGAGCGAAGCCAGATAAAATAGCGATTCCGTAACGGTGATCTTCTTATAGAGTCCCCGTTCCTCCGGCAGATAGCCTATCCTGTCCTTGGTAGCTTCATTTATAGGCTCGCCCATTATCTTTATCTCCCCCGAATCGGGTTTGATGATGTCCATGAGCATCCTGATGGTGGTCGTTTTGCCTGCGCCGTTGGGGCCGACCATACCGAATATCTCACCCTGCACTATGTTAAACGACACATTGTCAACGACTTTGACACCCTTGAAGGATTTACTAATCTGTGTGACTTCGACTGTATTCATGTATTGCTAACCTTCATGAGTTACTTTAAACCCTGCAATCGACACCAACTTCCAAATACCAAAACACTCTTTTAATCATAACACATTCGATACAAGGCAGTCAGCATTGACGAAAGAAGGGCAGTCGATTAAAATCAACAGGAAGGTAAATATGGGCGGTTAGCTCAGTGGAAGAGCACCTCACTTTTAATGAGGTCGTCGTGGGTTCGAGTCCCACACCGCTCACTCTCGTTTGGGGAAGAAGTTGCTAACATTTTGCTAACATTGGCATCAGAGTTTTCGCTAACATCCGCCTCAAAAAGCTTGTCGAATTTCTCCACCGCCGCTTCCTGCATACCAGGCAGCACATGACTATATATGTCAAGAGTAATGCTGATACTGGCGTGCCCTAATCGCTCGGAAACCACTTTAGGATTAACTCCCGCCTGGAGCATCAAGGTAGCGTGTGTATGCCTTAAATCATGGACTCTAATGTCTTTCAGACCAGCCTTTTTGATAATACGCTGGAAGGCCAGCGTTACCGCACTAGGATTGATAGGGCTCCCATCTGGACGGATGAAAACGAAATCGTCAGCATTAAGACTAACGCCAAGCTGTATTCTCAATAGCTCTTGGTCAATTCGGTATACCTTCAACAGTCCAACAAGAGAAAATGGCAGGCTTACTGTACGCCGGCTGTGTGCTGTCTTAGGCTCTTTAATAATGTAATCACCGTTTCCGAGCTTGTAAGCGGTTTCAACCACTGTCAACGTGGCTTTCACTAAATCCAGATTTCGCCATCTTAACGCGAGCAATTCACCACGCCGTAATCCTGTGTAGAGCAGAGTCGCGAAGTAAACGTAATAATTAGTTTCTTTTGCCGCTTCAAAAAATCTCTTTACCTCTTCAGTAGATAATGTGTTCATCGTAACGTTTTTCACCCTGGGAGGCTGAACCGCATCGGCCACATTACGCACTATCACCCCCATCTTCACCCCATAGTTAAGGGCTTTGGATAATATCCGGTGATGATAGACTACGCTTCTAGCCGAGAGCCCACCCTTTCCATCAGCCCGGCCTTTGCTCAACTTCTCAGCATAGTAACTCTGTATGTGCTGAGGCTGTAAATCAGCGAGGATTATTTTGCCGAGAGAGGGGATAAGATGACAATTGACGGTTGATGAATAGTGCTCCTGTGTCCTGTCGGTTGTATTCATTGAGACATAATCCTTGAGCCATTGACTAAGCCATTCTCCAACAGTAATCTTGGTAGGCTTAACGTATGACCCTTGCTCAAGGGATAGCAGAACTTCACGAAGTATGCGTTGCGCGTCTCTCTTTGTACCCTTGACAGTCTGTGACTTCTGCCGCCGTTTTCCCGTCACCGGGCCACGTCCCATATCATAGAAGATTTCCCAACTTCCTTTTGACCTCTGACGTATAGAACCTTTCATTGTGTGCTCCTTTCCCCCAATCTAGGGACTGTGCTTCACCTCAGTTGTTATGCCGGACACAGCTCGCACTTTGTTCGGAGTATCAGAGGACGCAGCACGAGTTCATCCAGCTTTTCGTCCAGATCCTTTGCCTTTTGTTCCATCTCAGCGATATCTGCCGCAACTTTTTGGACAAGTAACAATTCTTTCCCTGTCAACAGGCTGTTTACTGCCAGTTTGCACAAATCTACTACGTCTTCGGCTAATTTCATGGCATCCAAGGTGAATGCCATGACGGAACCTTCTTTGCCGAATGAGACCATCGCGTTCCCGCCACGCATGTCTTTTGCAGCAATAAATATTCTCTCCTTAATTATCTCGCCATTTATCATCCCTTTCCATAAGGCCTCGACCACGCCACAAGCCATCTTTTCGATTATTTCTTGTCCCTCATTCATACCCTGAATTAAGCTCCTTAGGTCTGCCTGCTTCCCAATTAAATTATCCACGACTACTCGTGATTCGACCTGCAAGTCATTACAATGCTTCGTATAGCGGTTAAATGTCTGTTGCCACTCTCGTAACAGTTGCCAGGGGACTTTTTCGCCAGTGTGGTCCTGAAGGCACTGAAAAAGCATCTTATTGTGCCGCACTATGCGAACCCATTCCCTATCCCGGGGCGGCTGCTTGCTCTCCTGTCGTATATCGTCCTCCCATATGCGCTCAAAGAATCTATCCACTTTCGGCATCTTCTTCATTGGCGGTGGGGCATGCAGTGAATCAATCAGATGATCAGCCACCCCCAGCAAATCCTCCATGTGCTTCCGGAATTCCTCCTGGGCGATTCCCGTTCTGGCCTTCTTCAATTCCTCACTGGACCGGGTGCGCTCCCATTCTTCGTATGCCTTCTTAGCCAATCGGCGGGGGATGCCAGTCTCTTTTTGAATCCTGAGCCAGCTAGCGCCTGATTGTTTTAGTTTAAGTACTTTGCTTAGCTCATCTTCGGAAATAAATCGTCTGCGCATTGGACACCTCTACATTCATATTATACATCCAATGTCAATTAGGGCCAAATAACATGTAACTTGACATTATGACGAATCTATTCTTAAATAGCTGATGGCGGAACAAAACAGGTAGTTTGAGAAATGGACACTCAGGAACGCTGGACATTTACGGTCGAAGAAGCCCGCATTAGACTCGGATTGGGGCGGTCCTCGATGTACGAAGCCTTGCGCAGGGGCGAGATCCCTAATATACGCATTGGCCGGCGCATACTTATCCCTCGTGCCTCCTTGGAACAATTGCTTACCAGGCATCAAAATTGGCCAGATTCTTCCTGTTGATCATTAGTTCTTGATATTTTAACAAAAGATACTTGGCAATGAAAACCATGATTCAGCCTATGAACATTACGACAAATATTATGAATATTATGAAATCAATGAAGATTATGATAGTTGCCGGACATGTCCGGCGTTTTCGTAGCTATTTTCTAGGGCAAAAAGCGCGCTCTAAAAGGATGGTTGAATGATGGCTGGACGGCTCTCCTCAAGCAAGGTCTCACGCATTTTTCAGTTGCACTTCCGGGGTTACTCCCAGTGCTCTATCGCCAGCTGGCTGCATATACATCAGAGCACGGTCTCTATTTACGTCAACAGGTTCACAACCTTGGCCGAGGGTGAAGGCCTTGAAACTGCTGCAAGGAGGTATGGGGTCATGCAAGAAGTCATTGAGTTGCGCAATTTGGCTGCTGAGTTGAAAAAGTCGCGATTAACCGTCGCGGAAAGCAGAACAGGACTCAGGGTCCTGGACATGCTGAAAAGCCACGGTGTGGCCGAGGATGCCTTTGGCGACCTAATAGAGTCGGCCAAAAAGATGAAGTCCGAGGGCTTTATAGAGTCAGCTATGGAGCTTTCCCGACTGGAGCGCGCTTCCGGCCTTAACTATCAGCAAGTATGCACAAGTTATCAGAGCAGATACAAGCAACTCCAGCAAGCAGACAATGACCTCGCCGGAAAGAAGAGCGAACTGGAGAGGTCAGAAAGTGCGTCTATAGCTGCCGAGACGAAGAGGAAAGCAGCCGAGAGCAGATTTGAATCTTACCTGAAGGAAACAGAGATGGACATGAAGCGCCTGCAAAAGGTTGAACCGCTTGCTCTCGTATTGAAGAAAGCTGGCATTCAAGACAATCAATTGGATGACTACATCCAGCGACAACAGCTACTCGACAGATCAGGCATCAGCCTTAACCTGCTGTCATCGATACTCAAACAAGCCAACGTGGTCACAGCGCACGATGGCGGCAAGACTTTTCTTGACATGCTTATACACTATGGGGGCCTGGCTACGGCAATAGAGGTTTTGCAGGATAAAATAAAGGCCCTGGAAAAGAACGCTGACGGGCTGGATCAGAAGATACAAATTAAGAAGGGTACCGAAGCAGACCTATTACAACTGAGAAAGCAAAAGGCTAGCCTCGAGAAAGAAGTGGCACAGCTTTCGACAGAGAAAGAAGGCCTTACATGGCAAAAGAAGGCATTGCAAAAGGATATAAACTCAATGACTCAACAAAAGACTGAACTGGAGCAGGACATCTCCGGGCAGCAAAAGCTCGGGCAAAGCCTATGCATAGAAAATGAAAGCCTGTCCGGGGAAATCAAGACTAAGAGAGATCAACTCAGTGACATAGAACAGCTGCAGGTTAGACGCAGCACTGTGTTAGCCAACATCGCTGAGATTGAGGAGAAGCTCGCGCAACGAAGGAAGCAACAGGATGTTCTGGACAGCTTCATCGGCCTTATTGACCATCCATCATTTGACGAACTGGAGAAGTTCGCTGGTTTTGTACCGCATTTGATTAATGAAGCTAAACAACGAAGAGAGCCTCCGCAGTCGCTGACGAACTATGTCTTCGAGAAGATCACTGCACGGAAGCTGAAGACACAAAGGTGCAACTCATGTTATGCTACATTCGCAGCAGATAAACCGCCCAAGAATACCTTGGGCTACTGTTGTCCGGTCTGTTCTTCCACATTGGTTAGGGAGAACTACACGGAAGAGTCCACCGTGCTAAAGGAGGCATTGGATAAACCCCAGGTTTATAGAATTGTGAGAAGTACAGACACTCAGAAGCCTGTTCAAAACAACAAACCATCTGCATGATTCACAGTTGCAGATAACTCTTTAAGGCTCAGAGCGGTGTAGATGGATCTCTCCTGTTATACTAACGCCGCTCTGAAGTTGAACAAAGCAAGCTAATGTGACTTAGACTGCACATATTGTTTTTTGTCCATTGATAAGCATGAAACCGCGAAAGTTATCGTAACTGTACGGACAGTCAAACAGATACACCAACACCTCCTTGTAGTGGTTCATGCTGTATGGAGAGGTTAGTGGTCAGATATACCTCGACGCAATAAAGTGGTCAGTGCAGACCGTCTTACCACTTGACAGGAACAGGCTTCCCTGGGACTCCAACTACCGCTGGCCCCGCCTCTAGGTGTGACTTATCAAGCGCTTTGTTTCTCAGCGCCCTGTGCCACTTCTGAAATTGTTCCTGCTGTTCCACTGGTATATCAGATATCAAATCGGACACTATAGACCTAAATACAGGGAGTCCGTCT
>DATKWL010000111.1:0-7207 GCA_035529555.1 Dehalococcoidia bacterium
ACCTCACGCAGCGCTTCGTCAACATCCTTTTCTGTAAGCTTACCTTTGCCTGTGAGCTTCTTGAACACATTGCCTAATTTGTCGGATAAAGTCTCAAACATCTTTTCCCTCAAGCCTATTCTAGCTTGGGGTATTGCAGCGGTCAAGTTAAATGAGAAGCATACAAAGACCGATTCAAACTTATTTAGTCCATCTGTACTTTGTAGTACTAAACTATCATTGACAAGATGGAAACGTGGGTGCTAGACTCTCTTGAAAGAGCAAATTCGCTATGAGAAGTGAACAGAGATGATAAAGAAGATTCCTGTCCTGCTAGTTATAGTGATTGTTGTTACCCTGTTTCTGGGATGCTCTGCCAGTGAATCTACGGATCCAATTGCTCTGGTGCCACAAAGAGCCAACATGCTGGGGCATATTAATCTGAGCGAAATTTTGCAGGACAAAGAGCTTACAGGAATATACGATAGAGCGTTAGAAAATTCTGAAAACCCTCAGACGGTGAAAGGGGCTCTGGATAACTTGAAAGATGAAAACGGTATCGACCTCAGGGATTTCCAGGGAGGAATTTTCTTTGCTGACCTCTCTGATTCTTCAATTGAAGAATCAGGTTATTCCGGTGCGATAGTGAGAGGCACTTTCGATACAAATAAGCTGATAGATTCTATCAAGGAAGCATCAGAAAATGGAATAATTGTTACTGAATACAAGGGTTATACGATATACTCATATGAATTGGAGGAAATGGCTTTTGTTTTCGTTGGAGATTACATATTAGTTATCGGCCCAATGGATGTGGTGAAGGATGTTATCGATGTTAAAAAAGGCGATAAGAAAGCTGTCGGAGGGAAAGTATTAGACAATTACAACAAACTTGGAGATGTACTGGTTAAAATTGCAGCAGAGGTGCCTGCAGATGTGGCTGAGGAAAGATTAGAAGACTCTGAGGATGAATTGCCCGCTGACCTATCGTCCTTTGCTGATATAAGAACTATTGGCTTGAGTATGACTAAAAAGCAGCAATCTATTGCTCTGAACCTACAGCTATGTGCTGTCGACAGCGATTCGGCGGAGGCAATCGAACAGACTATTGAAGGGATGCTCGCTTTTATACAATTGCTGGGATCTTTTTCCGATGACCCTGAAGCAGCCGAAGGATTATTGTCACCTCTGGAAGACTTGAACATTAGCAGGAGCGGTTCCTGCGTCACCATTAACCTGGACATGACTTTTTCCGAGATTGAAGGCCTTATTGCAGAAGGTTTGGGGCAGTTAGAATAACACAGTGAAAATTAAATAGACGTCTAAACATTGAACAGAATGGTGAGCACATCGCCATCCTGTACTATATAGTTCTTACCCTCAACACGCAGCAATCCATGTTTTCGTGCCTCTGCCATGCTACCGCATTTGACCAGGTCATTATAAGGGATGGCCTCGGCTCTGATAAAGCCGCGCTCCATATCAGTGTGTATTTTGCCTGCAGCTTTATGAGCTGGGGTATTGCGACGGATGGTCCAAGCTCTTACCTCATCCGAAACGACGGTAAAGAATAATATTAGTCCTAGCAGGCCGTAGGAGAGCCTTATCACCCGGTCAAGACCCGATTCTCCCACGCCTAAGGAGGAACGGAATTCTTGAGCTTCCGCATCGCTTAGCTGCGATAGTTCCATTTCAAGTTTGCCGCAGAGGGCGGCCACTTCGCAGTGAGGGTTTCGATACTTGCTGCCGAATTTGGTCTCCAGTGAACCGGCATCAGGCACTTGCTTCTCACCTATGTTGAGCAGAAGCAGCATTGGCTTGGCGGTAAGGAACTGAAAATTCTCTATGAGTTTTGCCTCGCTCTCAGTTAGCTTCTGCTCCCTAATGGGGACATCAGCCTCGAGAGCCGACTTAATCTTGGTAAGCATAGCCTCTTCCTTCAAAGCTGCCTCTCTCTCCTGCTGCTTCACTCCTTTCAACGAGGCTTTGAGTCTCTCCAGCCGCTTTTCGATTATGCTCATATCGGAAAAGGCAAGTTCAAGGTTCATAGTGCCGATGTCACGCTCCGGGTCAACACTGCCATCGGGATGAGGCAGTCTCTCATCCTCAAATGCTCGGACAACATGAGCCAGAGCGTCTACTTTGCTAAGATAGGCGAGAAATTGGCCGCTGGGCCCCTCACCTTTACCAAATCCTTTGGCAGGGGCAGCCACATCGATATAGGTCACTTCGGTGGGGATGGTGCGTTTTGGCTTTAGCAGCTTTGTAAGAGAATCCAATCGAGGGTCTGGGACTTTGACTACACCGATGTTGGGAGTCAGGGATGCCGAGGAATAAGCATCTGTTTGAGCCTTGCCTCTGGTGAGCGCATTGAAAACAGTTGTCTTACCGCTTTTAGACAGGCCAATGATACCGATTTGCACGTAAGAAGCTCCGTTTCAATATTACTTCGATGCCATCACAGGTATCTAATTCAACAGGCTAAAATTGGCGTTACATTTAAAGGGTAATATACCCTGATTACCTTCCAAGTTTAAAACGTAATAGAAGAGGTGCTATAATTATACTCAATCGAACTGCTAATACAACCCTCCTCACTTTGCACGTTGCGACTGTTATCGGAGGCAGATTTGTTATACATACTCTATGGGGAAGACGATTTTTCCCTCAAAGAGGAACTGAACAGAATAAAACAGGATTTGGGAGACAAGGAAATGCTTGTCACCAATACCAATGTCTTTTCGGGGCAGCATCTAACCCCGGAGCAACTCATGGCAACCTGTGACACTTTGCCATTTCTGGCTCCAAAACGACTTGTAATAGTTGAAGGGCTGCTCAGCCGATTGGAGCCCCAGGACAAAGATAAACGTGCTGCAAAAACAAAAGATACAGGCTGGTCATCGTTTAAAAATTATATCCAGCGAATGCCAGAGAGCACGGTTCTGGTACTGATAGACGGCAAGCTGAAAAGGAACAACCACATGCTCAGTGCACTGGAGCCTGTGGCAAAAATCAAAGAGTTCAAAGCGCTCAGAAGAGAAAATCTAAAAGCCTGGATAGAGTCTCGGGTAACCAGAATGGATTGCAGTATATCGCCAAGGGCGTCGAATATGGTTGCCGAACTTATTGGGGGAAATCTCTGGCTCCTGTCCATGGAGATCGATAAACTCTGCCTTTATGCCCTGGGGAGAAGAATTGAGGAGAAAGACGTTAAATCTCTGATATCCAGTGCTCAGGAAACCAAGGTCTTCGATATGGTCGATGCCATACTGGAGAGAAAGGTAGCAACGGCAATAAAATTGCTTCACCGGCTGGAAGACGAAGGAGCAGTCCCGCCATACCTTTTATTTATGATTACCAGACAATTACGTATGGTCATACAAGAGAAAGAATCTCTGCAGCAGAATCATAAATTCACTGATGATTCGTACACTCCAGACCCTGCCTCCGATTTTGCCTTGAAGAAAGCAAGACAGCAGGCTAGGCAACATTCTATGGAGCAATTGAAGGAAATCTACCGCAAATTACTGGATGCAGATGTTTCAATCAAAACGGGCAGATTCAAAGGGGACAGCGGAGAGATCTCTCTTGACCTGCTAGTCTGCGAATTATGCGAGGGAAAATCCTAGCTGGTCGCTCTTGCTAGTTAGAATTATTGCGTATTTTCCTCTCTGGAAGAGCGCAAGTCAATAGTTCTGAAACGTCCTTTCTTAAGCTCGCTGATAAGTTCCTGCAAATTTCTGATTCTTCTTTCGAATAGAGTTGCGCAGGTTGGTATATCTGACAGGGAGTGTGCATCGCTGCCGGCCACAGTTCTGAGGTCCAGCCCGCGGCACAGTTCTTGCACGAAGCTATTTTCGATGGCTTTTGACCTGCCATTCAGCATTTCGACAGCGTCCACCAGCTCAAAAACAGAATTCTTGCAGGCTTGCTCCAACAGTTGCTCAGGGTTAGGATTTTGATGTACCCGTCCTCTGTACGGATGAGCCAGTATGATGGCACCGCCGACTTCTTCCACCAGCTTTCTGACGAACTTTGTCCGATGCATGCCAAATTCGTATTTCTTTAAGCCGAATACAATAAGATGCCCTTCCTCGGTGTTTATCTCCACCCCGGGAAATATCAGGAAATCGTGCTTATTACTTAAGCGAGATATATCCTCGTCTTTCCAGAAGAAATCATGCTCTGTGAAGCAGACGCCATCAAGTCCTGAGCACTTTGCCTTTTGAATCAACTCCTCGGGAGTTAGGTCACTATCGTCTGAGTAGGGCCGAGTGTGTGTGTGAATATCAATAATCATATAGTAGTTTCTTGCCGGTAAATTATAATCGTTTATTAATCACCAGAAAAATTGTGAGATTTTTCACTAGTTTCGCGAATAAAACTGGAAAAACTATTGCATTGTCCTTGCACCCTATGGTATATTATAGCCCAGCGGCGAAAAAGAGGTGATAGACTTTTGCTGGCTGACTATGGCTATATAGCAATATTGCTTGTTGCTGCCATTGCAATCCCGGCTCTGATTCTCTTCTTAGCTAAACTCCTCAGCGTAAAATCCAAGCAACCTGACCCGGAAGGTGTGAAAACGGACACCTACGAGTGCGGGATGAAAACGATAGGCAGTTCTTGGATTCAGTTTAATTTCCGTTACTATTTCTTCGCTCTCCTATTTGTCATATTTGATATTGAAACTGTTTTCCTCTACCCCTGGGCAGTGCATTTCAAACAGCTCAAACTCTTCGGCTTTGTTGAGATGCTCGTATTCATACTTATTCTGGTCATTGGTCTTGTCTATGCCTGGAAAAAGAGGGTTCTGGAATGGAAATAGGGAACACCCAGAATTTGATGCCAATTTACTCCCCGATAGAGCTTGACCGGGAAGAAGGCAGAGCTATTGAGGCGTTGAAGGCGAGGTCACAGGAGCCGATACCTGACCCTGACCGCTGGATTGACGAAGAGATACAGCGAAGCGTATTAATAACCACGCTTGACGCTGTTCTAAACTGGTCAAGAAAATATTCTCCCTGGCCGGTGTTCTTCGGCCTGGCTTGCTGTTCCTTCGAGATGATGGCAGCGCTAATGTTGAGATTTGATATGACCCGTTTCGGCATGGATATCGTACGTGCCTCGCCACGACAGGCTGACCTGATAATGGTTACAGGGACTTTGACCTGGAAGATGGCGCCGGCAGTTAAGATGATATACGACCAGATGGCAGAGCCGAAATGGGTGATAGCAATGGGCTCCTGTGCCATTAGCGGTGGTCCGTTTGCTGATTCCTATAGCGTTGTTCCCGGTGTAAACCGCATCATACCGGTGGATGTCTACGTACCGGGATGTCCGCCTCGCCCGGAGTCTTTGATAAAGGGCATCCAGTTGCTGCAGGAAAAAATAATGAAGGATAGCGTTAAGAGGAGCAAGTAAAAATGGCTGAACTGAATGTAGGCGATAGAATCAGGGTTAAGGAAAGGCCAAATTACACGCTAAGCGGGTGGGAGGGGGAAGTGGTAGATGTCAAGGAAGACCCGAAAGGATGGATAATAATAAAAGCAGATAAAACGGGTTACCGCATGGCGTTTCCTCAGACCGACCTCGATAAAATCTAGGAATTGAAAATACCGAAATGACCAAACAATTACCTGGTAAGGAAGTTGCTGAGAGAATCAGGGGAGAACTTCCAGGAGTGGTAGTGGGGAGTGACGATTCAGCAATTTTAGTAAAAAGTGAGTCTATTTTAGAGGTCTGTCGTTTTCTGAATAAAACTGCAGGCTTTGATTTCGATTATTTAACTAACCTAACCGGCGTAGACTACCTCGATTACCTCGAGGTAGTTTATCATTTGGCTTCCTTGAAGCACAATCACAGTCTCATCATCAAGGCCAGATGTTATGACAGAGAGAAACCCGTGGTACCCTCCGTAGTTTCCATATGGCAGGGAGCCGTTTTCCAGGAGCGGGAAGCATACGACCTCCTGGGAATATGGTTCGAGGGGCATCCCAATCTGAAGCGCATCTTCCTCTGGGAGGGGTTCCAGGGGCACCCATTGCGGAGAGACTACCTGTAAAGGTAAAACTGAGTTAAAGCTGGATATAGAGTAAGAATAATTATGACCAAAGCTGATTTAATACTGTTACATGCTCCCAGCAACTATGATTTCAGGGAGCGAGCCATAATGTACGGGCCGATAAGCGACGTAATCCCGTCGACGCCTATTTTCGAGATGTACCCCATCGGTCTTGTCAGCATCGGTGCCTACCTGGAGAAGCATGGCATTAATACCAGGATTATCAACATCGCTAACCGGATGCTGAAGGATGAAAAATTCGACGTTGAGAAATTCATTAGCAAGCTGTCCGCAAAAGCATTTGGGATTGATTTGCACTGGTTGCCTCATGCTCACGGCAGCCTGGAACTGGCCAACATAGTGAAAAGATTTCACCCGACAACACCGGTCATTATGGGCGGCCTTTCATCATCTTATTTCCATAAGGAGTTAATTGCGTATCCTCAGGTAGATTTCGTGATGCGCGGAGATTCTACAGAGATACCGATGCTCAAGTTGATGGAGCGGATAAGGGACGCAAAGCCAGTAGATGATGTCCCGAACTTGAGCTGGAAGGATAAGGATGGGGTAACTCATCACAATCCACTTACCTTTGTGCCAACAAGCATCGATGAAATGCCGCTGGATTATGCTTATCCGGTGAAATCGGTGCTCAAGTACCGCGACCTTGCCGGCTTAACGCCTTTCGGCAACTGGATGGATTATCCTATAACCTGTGTGGTCACCTGCCGTGGATGCAACTACGATTGCGCTACCTGCGGCGGATCACGATATGCTTATAAAAACAGTTTCGGACGTGAGAGGACGGCTTTCAGAAGCCCGAAACTTTTGGCCAGGGACATCATCAGCAGCCAGCGTTATCTCAACGGCCCTGTGTTTGTGATAGGCGATATTCGCCAAAAGGGAGAGGAATATGCTGAGGAGTTCCTGCGAGCAATGAATACAGCTAAAGTGAGGGGTCCTATTGTTCTGGAGCTTTTCTCACCTGCGGGAAGCGATTTCTTTGCAAAGGTGAACAAATATATACCTAATTACAATATACAATGGTCACCGGACTCAGCAGATGAAGAAGTAAGACATGCTTTCGGGAAAGGATACAGCAACCGCGAGATAGAAACGACCATTCAAAGCGCTCTTGAGAATGGCTGTAGAAGGCTCGACCTG
>DATKWL010000112.1:0-16359 GCA_035529555.1 Dehalococcoidia bacterium
GACCAGGAGAAACATGCAGCTCACGACTACCTTTCACGCAACAAAAAAAGCATTGCGCTTAATCTCAAGGCCCACGAGGCCAGAGAGATTTTTAATAAGCTGGTAGCAAACGCCGATGTCGTCATGGAAGCATTCCGCCCCGGAGTCGCCAAGAGGTTGAAGGTGGACTACGAGACGGTTTCAAAACTAAACCCTAGGGTTATATACTGCAGTCTGACCGGGTTCGGACAGGATGGCCCCTATCGCGACATGCCCGGCCACGACCCAAATTACACCTCGATAGGCGGCGCCGTGGGGCTCACCGGAGACCACAAAGGCAATCCGGTGATTATCCGTGCCGCTGTGGGTGATATAGGAAGCTCGCTGCATGCTGTAATCGGCATACTCTGCGCCGTCATAGCAAGAGAAAAGACCGGAAAAGGACAGTTCGTGGATATATCCATGACTGATAGCGTATTGTCCTTCATGACGGTCAGCCTGCTGAGATACTTCAGGGACGGCTTTATACCCAGGAGAGGCTGGCCCTCGCTGAGCCTAAATGTCTGGCAATGCAAGGATGGCAAGTTCATCACCACTGGCCTGATAGAGCCTTATTTCTGGGAGCGCTTCTGCCGTGCTATTGGCAGGGAAGAGCTAATACAGCACCACCACGCCAAAGGCGAGAAACTGCACGAGGTTTACGGCATTATAAGAGAGACCATCCTCACCAAGACCAGAGACGAGTGGACGCAGATTATGAAGGAAGCAGATACCTGCGTCACCCCTGTCCTGGAGCTAGCTGAGGTGGTAAATGACCCCCAATTAGTGCACCGTGAGATGTTCCCCGAGTTCGAACACCCGACTCAGGGGAAGGTGAGACAGATGGGCATGCCCATAAAGCTCTCAGACACCCCGGCAAAGTTCAGAAGCTTCGCGCCGCTGCTGGGCCAGCATACAGACGAGATACTAAAAGGTCTCGACTACACCGAGCACCAAATAGAAGAACTGCGCAAAGCAGGTGCTATAAAGTAGGGGCACAAAACTTTGTGCCCCTACATGTTCTTAATCATAGCCCGTGATACGGAAAGACCAACCTCTTCACACCAGCCACGCTCTCCTCGACGAAGCGGCGCGCTTGCTCTTTTCTGCGGCTATCTATATGCGGCTTTTCTGTATCCCTGAGTCTCTTTAAGCCATAGAGCTCCTGATAGCTCTGAGGTATCTCGTCAGGCCACTCGCGGTCTATCATTATGCCGTAAGCCAGAGTCCAGCACCTCGCCACCACGCTCACCTCATAGCCACCGCCGCCCACCGCAATCCATCTCGGAGCTAGTTTGCGCAAACGTTTTATCACTGCTTCATATCCAGCGGTGGTCAGGCTGAGCTGTGTCATCGGGTCGATATAATGCGTGTCGCAGCCAAGCTGAGTGAACACTATATCAGGCTTGAAGCTATCAACCAGCGCAGGCACTATCTGGTCGAATGCCCAGAGGTAGATTTCGTCATCGGTATAGGGTGTCAGAGGGATATTCACCGAATACCCTTTGCCCGCCCCGACGCCAATCTCAGATATTTCTCCCGTCCCCGGGAAAAGTAACCGTCCCGTTTCATGAAGCGAAATAGTAAGCACCTTATCGGTATCATAAAAAGCGTCCTGCACCCCATCGGCATGGTGGGCATCGATATCAATGTAGGCTACCCTCAGCCCTTTTGCCAGCAGATACTTTATGGCTATAACCACATCGTTGAAAATACAGAATCCCGAGGCACAACCCGGTGCAGCGTGATGACCTCCCCCTGCGTGATTGAAGGCAACATCCGCCTTTCCCTCAGCCACCAGTTCCGCCGCTTTAAGCGAAGCGCCTACTATCATAGTGGAGACCTCATACATGCCGGGGAAAGTGGGGTTATCGCCATGCTCGCCGCAATTGAACTCAAAGGGGGTGAATTTCTTCTCTCCCTTGCTGAAGCTCTTGATTGCCGCCACATACCTTTCTGTGTGAAAAGAAAGCAGTGCGGATTCGTCTGCTCTTTCAGGTTTCACCAGTATTGAGGTAGATTCATTAAAGGCGTGGTATGCTTTGAGCAACTCATAGGTATATTGCAGGCGGGTAGGATTGAATACCTTTCCCTCTAGGATGGTATGCCATCCCAACTCCTCATCGTAAACAAAGGCTGCCTTTCTCATGCACTCTCCACTATGCGTTCAAGCTCTCTGCTCATCCGTTCCCAGTGTGTTCCCCGCCAGTAAACACGCTGACACTCAGGGCATTGCATGTACTGGGTCTGATTCTGAAAAACATAAGGGGGCACCTGTCCCTCGACCTCTCCCTTTTCTCTTATCACAAGTGGCTTGTTGCATTCAAGACAGAGCGTAAACGGCTTTACCTCGTTTGTCAGATTAAATGTCTTCACTACCTGGCGTAGCTGTCCCTTGACCTCCTCGCCCTCTATCAGAAGCACCTGCAGGCGACCCGTAGCAGCCACACGCCTCTTGAGTATCTGCGTGTCCTTGGTGAGCAGCACCCTGCCCTCTGACAAGGCAATCCTGACCAGCCTGTTATCATCGAGGTCGTTAATGAACAGGGTATCGAAACCAGCTATCCTGAGCCACCGTGCCAGCCTGCCTACATTGGAGTCAACGATGAACTTCATGTCAGAATTTTAGCACAAAACAAATGCGAAGGTACTATTTGCAGTCTTCTCGCCCCTGGAGGGAGAGGAATTTCTAGGTATGATATAATATTCACACAAGGGGGCATCGTGGGCAGATTCGAGGTGATTGACCACACGGCTGATGTTGGCATCATCGCCTATGGCAAAGACCTCAAGGAGGCTTTTGCCAACGCAGCCTATGGTATGTTCAGCCAGATAGCTGACCTCGAAGTAGTTACGGAAGAGGTCAAGCGCGATATCGCCATTCAGTCCTCAGACCAGGAGGCTCTGCTGGTAGACTGGCTGAATGAACTACTGTATATTTTTGATGTTGACCATATCATATTCAGCAGATTCGATATAAGTAAACTGAGCCAGAACAGTCTCCAAGCCACAGTCTACGGAGAGAAGATAGACACATCGCGCCATCAATTGAGAACATCGGTCAAGGCAGCCACATATCACATGCTCAAGGTCGAAAAGAAGAAAAACGGGGCAAAAGTCCAGTTCATTCTGGACATTTAGGGGAGGATGAGATGGCAGAGGGATGGCAGGGAAAGCTAATAAGAATAGATGATTACCGCTGGGAGATTCCCAAATCATATAAGACGGGGATGAGAGTGCCCGGCCTGGTCTATACCGATGAGAAGATGCTGCGCCAGATTAAGGAAGACAAATCACTGGAGCAGGTGGCTAATGTCGCCTTTCTGCCCGGTATAGTGGGCAGGTCAATGGCCATGCCAGATATTCACTGGGGTTACGGCTTCCCCATCGGAGGAGTGGCTGCTACCCGCGTCAGCGACGGCGTAATTTCTCCGGGCGGCGTTGGCTTCGACATCAACTGCGGCGTGCGCCTCCTGCGCACCAATCTCACTGAGCAGGAGGTCAGACCCAGGATAGAAAAGCTATTAAACGACCTCTTCGCCAATGTCCCTTCAGGCTTGGGCTCCGAGGGCAAGATAAGGCTCAAGGGCAAGGAGATTGAGCGATTGCTGATAAAAGGTGCTGCCTGGGCGGTGGAGTCGGGGTTCGGAGAGAGAGAAGACCTCGAGTACACCGAGGAGCACGGCAGCATGCAGGGTGCCGACCCCGATAAGGTGAGTGAGCGAGCAAAGACCCGCGGCATGCCGCAATCAGGGACTCTGGGCTCGGGCAACCATTTCCTTGAAGTACAGGTGGTGGATGAGATTTACGACGCCGGCATCGCTCAGGTCTTCGGCATAAATGATGTCGGCCAGATACTGCTTCTGGTTCACACAGGCTCCCGAGGTTTCGGCTACCAGGTCTGCGACGATTACCTCAAGACGATGGGACAGGCAGCCAGAAACTACGGCATAGAGCTACCCGACCGCCAGCTTGCCTGCGCGCCGGTGAAGTCGCCCGAGGGACAGGCTTATTTCGCAGCCATGGCCTGCGCCGCCAACTATGCCTGGGCTAACCGCCAGTGCATCACCCACTGGGCCAGGGAGTCCTTCGCCAAAGTCTTCGACAAAAGCCCGCGCGACCTGGGTATGAGAGTGGTCTACGATGTAGCGCACAACATAGCCAAGATAGAGGAGCATCAGGTAGAGGGTAAGAAACTCACTGTTTGCGTGCACCGCAAAGGCGCAACCAGGGCGTTTCCCGCAGGCCACCCAGATATACCACGTGAATACAGCAAAGTAGGACAGCCCGTGCTCATCCCCGGCGACATGGGACGCTGCTCCTACGTGGCGGTGGGCACCGACAAAGCGATGGAGGAAACCTTCGGCTCCACCTGCCACGGCGCGGGAAGAGTGCAGAGCCGTTCCGCAGCCAAGAGAAGCGCCCGCGGTTCCGATATCCTGGCTGAACTAGCTTCTCGCGGTATTACAGTTAAGGTAGCAAGCATCTCAGGTCTAGCCGAGGAAGCCTCGTCAGCTTACAAAGATGTGACCGAGGTAGTGCATGTAGCCCACGCCGCCGGCATCTCTTTTAAGGTGGTCAAAGCCAGACCCCTCGGTGTGATAAAAGGGTAATCTCCTATACTATGACTTTACATCCCTGATAAGTTCATTGCAGACATTCGCCCTTTACATTAGACAAGCAGTTTACAGTCCTCCCGCCCCTTGAGGGAGGGAGACAGACGGAGAGGTAGAGTTCTCACCCTCACCCAGCCTCTCCCGTCAAGGGAGAGGAATTCTCAACTCGCGCACCTCTTTTAGAACATAGGAAACCATACTCCCCTTCTAATCATCACACGCGATGGGAGGATTTGTTAGTTTAAGGATAGTCGCAGGGGGTCTTATGAAGCAAGCGTCACTTGACAATTTAAGATGATGTAGGCTAAAATGAGCTTTAATATATAGCACCTTTAAATCGAGAATGCGATGCAGATTAATGTTGCCCAACTGCTAAAAGAATCAGTAGGTGCAGTTCGCACCTACGAAATCGACGAGATAACCGAAGAGGGGTTCCCCATCAAGGGCACGGTGAAGCTACTCCGAACCAATCGCAGTATCCTGGCAACAGGAAGTCTTGATACCGCAACCAGAGGAGAATGCAGTCGTTGTCTCCAAAAATACGAATACCCGTTGCAGATAGAAATCGAGGAGGAGTACTTTCTGACCAAAGACCCCATCAGCGGGATTGCGCTTCCACCTCCAGGTGAGGCCGGCGCTTTTCTTATAAATGAAAACCATATACTTGACCTCAGCGAGGCAGTTCGCCAGTACACCATAATGGCACTTCCTATGAAACCGATATGTCGAGAGGATTGTGCAGGATTGTGTCCTCACTGCGGACGCAATCTCAACTTCGGGACTTGCGAATGCCTTCCTGCTCCTCCCGATGCACGATGGGCCCCGCTCCTGGCTTTACGGTCTGAGAATAAGAGGCGGGGAAAGAAAGGGGTTAAATAAGCAATGCCACCACTACCCAAAAGGAAATATGCCAAATCGCGGCAGGGCAAAAGACGCAGCCATCTCGGTGTGCTCATGCCTGCCCTTGTTCCCTGTTCACAGTGCCACAATCTCAAGCCTGCACACGAAGTTTGCCATTACTGCGGGACCTACGACGGCAGAGAAGTAATCAAACAGAAGGCACCCAAGAAAAAGGAGTAATCCTTTGGAGACAGCCATGTCGGAGCTTGAGACAAAGTCCAAATCCAAGGTTGCACATGTATTCCCCGGCCAGGGTTCGCAAATGGTTGGCATGGGCTACAAGCTCTACCAGAGTTCACCCAAGGCCAGGGAGGTTTTTGAAGAGGCTGACGAGGCCCTCAAGCTGCCGCTCTCCAAACTCTGTTTCGAAGGCCCCGAAGAAGAACTCCGTCAAACTATCAATGCCCAACCGGCGATAATGGCAGTGAGCGTTGCCTGTTTGAGGGCATCTTCAGAGCTAAACCATCAGGTAAAGCCTGCCTTTGTGGCTGGACACAGCCTCGGCGAGTACACTGCTCTGGTTGCCGCCAATGTGCTGGGGTTCACCGATGCAATCCGCCTTGTCAGGGAAAGAGGCCGTCTTATGCAGGAAGCAGGTGAAATAAAACCGGGTGGCATGGTTGCTGTTATAGGTCTCGATGAGCCAGTCTTAAGAGCGTTATGTCGCGAGAGCGGCGCTGAGATTGCCAATTATAATTGCTCGGGGCAGATTGTACTTAGTGGCTCCAAGGATGTACTGGCTCGTGCCATGGAACTGGCAAAGTCTAAGGGTGCCCGCAGAGTGATACCGCTACAGGTTAGTGGCGCCTTTCACTCGACCCTAATGCAGCCCACAGTAGAAGGCATGGCACAGGCAATCTCACAACTCAATTTCAACAACCCCGAAATCCCCATCGTAGTTAACAGCACCGCACAGCCCGTAACCACAACCAGCGAAGTGAAAGAGGAGCTTCTACGCCAGTTATGTAACTGCGTTCAGTGGCAGCCTTCTATAGAATACATGGTAAACGAGGGCGTCGCCACTTTTATTGAAATCGGCCCGGGGCAGGTTCTCTCCGGACTCATCAAGAGGATTAGCGACAAGGTACACGTCCTAAATATGAGCGACCCTGATTCTATCAAGGCAATAAACCTCTAAAAATCGTTCATATAATTCCAAATAGCGAGAGTAGATAATGAACCTATCTAATAGAGTAGCTATAGTAACAGGCAGCGGCCAGGGCATAGGGCGCGAGATAGCTCTAACGCTATCAGAACGCAGCGCAAGCATCGTAATCAGCGATATCAATCCTACTACAGCAAAAGAGACAGCAACAGAGATCGAAGCTAAGGGCGGCAAAAGCATCGCCATCGCAGCCAATGTAACTATTGCAGAAGAAGTGAACAAACTCGTAGAGCAGACAATCGCCCAATTCGGGCATGTTGATATACTGGTCAATAACGCTGGCATCACGAGAGATACCCTGCTCCTGAGAATGTCCGAATCTGAGTGGGACCTGGTGCTGGCTACTAATCTGAAGGGGGCTTTCATTTGCACTCAGGCGGTACTGAGGCATATGATAAGGCAACGCTGGGGCCGCATTATCAATATCGCAAGTGTGGTCGGGTTGATAGGAAATGCCGGACAGGCCAACTATTCTGCAGCGAAGGCAGGGATTATCGGGCTAACCAAGAGTACAGCAAGGGAGGTTGCCTCCCGGAGTGTAACTGCCAACGCTGTTGCACCAGGATTCATCGATACCGAGATGACTAAGAAGCTCAGCGACAATGTGAAGCAAGAGTTCCTGCGGCAAATACCTTTGGGTTATGCAGGTACACCTAGAGATGTAGCCCATGCCGTGGCGTTCCTTGCCTCGGAAGACGCTCACTATATCACCGGGCAGGTGCTGAATGTAGACGGTGGGATGGTGATGATGTAACCTGGAGCACACCTATAAGGCATTTGCCCGTTAACTCGTACGATTCTGCAAAATCCCAAAGATAGAGATTCCATAAACTGAAAGAAGATGGTAAAATAGGCGAAAATGTGCATCTTATGTGTCCTGTAAAGGCAGGGCGACTGAAATAACAGGAGCAACTTAACAATCAATGGCAGGTTTGAGGCACAAGGCTAGAGTAGTGGCATTGCAGGCGTTGTACGAGAGCGACAGCTCCAAACATGATACAAGAACCTGCCTGACCAGGCTGGCTGAGGAGCAATCTCTTCCGGAATCAGCTCTATCGTTCGCGATGGAGCTAGTTGACGGAGTATTGAAACATAAAACTCGCATTGATGCAATGATTCAGACTCACGCCCCGATCTGGCCTGTGGAGCAGTTATCAGTTATAGATAGAAATATTCTCAGACTTGCAATTTTTGAAATTTCGATTAACAATAAAGTACCGCTAAAAGCAGCTATAAATGAAGCTGTGGAACTGGCTAAGGCATTTGGCAGCGATAGCTCGCCCAAATTCGTAAATGGCGTTCTGGGGGCTGTCAGCCAGGCACAGGTCAATAGTAGTTAGCCAGTTTTCCGAATCTGGGGTTGAAGAGCGTTTATATGCGCTCTTAGTAACGAGCAATTAAGAGACTTCACATCAGGAAGGAGATAAGGATGGCAACCATTCTAGAGAGAGTCAAAAAAATCATCGTAAACCAGTTAGGCGTCGAAGAATTGGAGGTGAAGCCAGAATCCTCCTTCGTCGACGACCTCAACGCTGACTCCCTCGACCTCGTAGAGCTGGTTATGTCCTTAGAAGAGGAGTTCAGCACCGAAGGCAAACGCCTCGAAATCCCTGATGAAGACGCTGAGAAGATTAAAACCCTCCAGGACGCAATCGACTATATCAAGGAACAAGGGATAGAGGACGAATAGGCTATTTAATTCCGCAAACTCGTTATTCGAAACAACCTTAGCCTTCAGATTACGCGGTGAGGTTACTGCAAAGCCCAGCGTATGCGGTGACCTCCCTTTTTTATTGTGATTAACCGTATTGACAACGGAAAGCCCCTGTATGAGAAGCCAATTTCACTTTTAAACTGCTCAAGAACACCTTTTCCACACAAAACCCCGTAGGCTAATCACTTATAGCCTACTTGACAATTGCGGATTTCGGCGCAGAATGAACTTCGTTGACTTGGTATTAGTGCCATGCTATCATTTTCCAAATAAAACGAGATGGAATAAAATTTGAAAACGAAGATTCTCTGGTATGTAGCGACAGGAGCAGTTGCCGGACTTATAGCTGGTTTTCTGGGAATTGGCGGAGGGATTATCCTGGTCCCGATGATGGTCGCGCTCTTGGGGCTCACTCAACACAAGGCACATGGCACATCACTTGCAGTTATCGTACCCATTTCCATTGCAGGAGCAATAGTCTATATCCTGCGTGGGCATATAAACTGGACACTGGTTGCAGCGATAGGGCCCGCCAGTATCATAGGAGTTATCATCGGGGCAAAACTCATGATGAAGTTGCCAGCCTATAGACTGCGCCAGCTCTTCGGTTTATATACCATCGCCATCGCAACACTCCTATTGATAAGGTAGGTTGAGAATAGATGGATATACTGATAGCCCTTGCCCTGGGTTTGGTTGCAGGGTTAATTGGTGGAATGTTTGGGGTAGGCGGGGGGACCATCACCATTCCTGGTATGGTTCTACTGTTAGACCTGGAGCAGCACACCGCACAGGGCATAGCACTTGCGGCTATGTTTCTAACAGCCCTGGTAGGCTCTTTTACTCATTACAGGCAGGGAAATGTAAAATTAGGCATGGTGTTTCTAATCGCACCGAGCGCAATTGCCTTTTCCTATCTCGGAGCCTGGGCAGCAGGCGTTGTTACCGCCGAATGGCTGACCAGAGTTTTTGCCATTTCATTGTTACTGATTGGAATCAGAATGCTATTTTTCAGCAGAGGAGGCAAAGTTGTCAGCACTAACTGAGCTATATAGAGAAATAGCACTATGCAGTGAGTGCGAAGAACTTGCCAGAACTCGGAATAAGGTAGTCCCCGGCGAGGGACCCGAAAACTCACAAATAGTATTCATCGGTGAGGCTCCCGGATTTCACGAAGACCAACAGGGACGGCCATTTGTGGGACAGGCAGGCCAGTTTCTCGAACAATTGCTCGGCTCTATCGGCCTTAAGCGTGACGATGTCTATATTTGCAATGTAATCAAATGCCGTCCGCCGGGAAACCGTGACCCGCTGCCTATGGAAATCAAGAACTGCCAGAAATGGCTGGACCGCCAGGTTGAACTGCTTGCACCGAAAATGATAGTTACCCTGGGTCGCTACTCACTGGCCAAATACTTCCCCGGCGAGACTATAAGCAAAGTGCACGGCAAGGCACGCAAAGAAAACAATGTAATCTACTTCGCTATGTATCATCCCGCTGCAGCCCTGCATCAGCAGAGCCTGCGCCAGACCATCGAGTCTGATATACGCAAGATACCCGAATTGCTAGCCCCGTCCAACAAGATTAAGGAAGAGGACAACAAGCCTCAACAATTATCGATGTTTTAATAAAAGAAAGCGAAGGAATGGCGAAATCAGGAGCCAAAAAACGAGGTAGCAAAGCTAAAGCTTCAGAGAGTTCACCCCCCAGGCAAGGGAAATTGATGTGGCTCTCGCTGATAGTAATAGCGCTTGCAGCATTAGTATTCTTTTTGGGCAATGTCATTCTTGAGACCATAGGCTTTGGCCTTATCCTGGGCATCCTGTGGCTTCTGGCAATATTCTGGATAGTACGGCGGCAGGGCTGGAGTATCTTTCTCACCTGGTGGAATTTCTGGTTGGGCGCCATATTCTTCACACTCGCACTTTGGGGGATATTCTCCCTGATACAGCCCTCCGGACTCGTCATAGCCGATGCCGATTTCGCCAAGGTGAGCCTTGGAGGAAACGCCGGAAAGAATTTCATCGGCAATCAGGGTGTCGGTGTTTATCCGGGAGTACGCCTTGCTATTTTCATTCTACTTGGAATAGCTCTCATTATTCCTCGACCCAGCCTCAAGTTTCTCATAATATTCTACCGCTCAACGCGAAAAGCTGGCGCAGCCACAATAGTTGGTGCCCGCCGGTTACTGCCCAAATTGAAACAGAGGCGCGTTGCCTTGAGCCACAAAAAGTCCCCACTCCGTATACTGGTAACACCAATCGCCAGTCTGAAGAGAATGCTTCGTCGTCGCCAGGTTGCAGACCTCGAAACAGGGGAAGAGTCTGGCGAGGCCGTGGCTGTATCTCCCGAGTCAGACGGGGATAAGGTTGCCCCCGACAAGGCAGGCACTCCTGAACAAGAACCGAAGCACGCTGCAGCCAGGAAGAAAAAACCGGTAACTGCCGAGACCAAAGGAGCTGTCAGTCAGCTCGGCTTCCCCATGACGCAGTTGCCCCCCATCGAGCTACTGGATAAACCGACGGAGACCGAGTTTTCCGAGGCAGACAATGAGAAACGAGCCAGGCTAATAGAAGAGGCCTTGAAAAGCTACGGGGTCGAAGCCAAGGTGGTGCAAATAAATCCAGGCCCTTCGGTCACCCAATTCGGGTTGGAACCAGGCTGGGACCGCAAGTACAAGCGAATCGTGGAACGGGATAGTCAAGGTAAAATTAAGACAGATAGGGAAGGCAATCCCATCGAGAGGCTTGAGGAAATATCCCGAACCAGGGTAAAAGTGGAACGCATCAGCGCCCTGGCCAATAACCTTGCTCTTGCCCTGGCCACTCCTTATATCAGAATTGAAACCCCTGTTCCAGGAAAATCGCTGGTGGGCATAGAAGTACCCAACACCACTACCTCTATAGTCCGCTTGAGAAGTGTAACAGAGGGTGTGGCGTTCCAGAGGCTCAAGACAAGAACCAAGCTCGCCATGGCACTGGGCAAAGGAGCCGCTGGCGAGCCGGCATCGGCTGATTTGTGTAAAATGCCCCATCTGCTTATAGCCGGCGCTACCGGTAGTGGCAAAACTGTATTCATGAACTCAACCATCACCTGCTTTTTGATGCATAATACGCCAAATGATATGCGCCTGCTTCTCATAGACCCCAAGAGAGTAGAGTTGGTGAGCTTCGAAGGCGTGCCTCACCTGATATCACCTGTGGTAATTGAATCAGAAAAGGCGATAGATGCGCTACGGCGTATATTACGGGAAATGGATAACCGCTACAGCAAGTTCTCAGCGGTGGGAGTGCGCAACATAGAAAGCTATAACAAAAGCTCTCTTGTGAGTGAACAGTTGCCCTATCTCGTAGTTGTGATTGATGAATTGGCTCACCTCATGATGAGCGCAGCGGAGGTGGTCGAGCCTGCCATCTGCCGTCTGGCGCAAATGTCTCGAGCCACCGGCATACATCTTATCGTGGCCACTCAGCGACCCTCCACAGATGTAGTCACCGGTCTGATAAAAGCAAATTTTCCTACCAGAATAAGCTTCGCAGTGGCCTCAGGCGTCGATTCGCGCGTTATTCTCGATACCGTGGGCGCTGAGACCCTGCTGGGCGGCGGCGATATGCTCTACTTACCCACGGATGCTCCCAAACCCAAGAGGTTGCGAGGTTGTTTCGTCTCAGACCAGGAAATCGATAAAGTAGTAAGCTTCTGGAAACAGCAAAGAGTATCCACGCCGGCAGAGGACACTATAGCTCAATCCTTCGCTTCCCTGGCGCCCGAGGAGTTAAAAGATACGGACCCATTGTTAGAAGCAGGAAGAAGACTGTCCAAGGAGCATTCGCACCTTTCCACCTCACTCCTTCAGCGTCGCTTACATATAGGTTATCCCAGAGCGGCAAGGATTATGGACCTTCTGGAGGAGGAAGGCACTATAGTACGCCGCGAACAGGATAGGCCCGGCGATGTTTTTGAACCGAGCGAAGATGATGGAGAGGAAAACGGGGGAACGAAAGAGCTTCACTGAAATAACCTCAAACACTCCATCCTCAGTTCATCGATTCACGGCCCAATTTCATTAGAGCGCATCGGCTTGCAAAAGTCCCCATATAGTAGTTATTTCGGGTGATTGATTTACAGAACTTTGCAGAATACTCTCAGACAGTTGACATTTTTCGACTTATCGTGCACCATGTTAACGAAGGCAACCAGACGTGGCATAGCGCACAGTCCGTACAATGGGTAATTTATAATCTGGACTTTGATATTTTTCTAAGTTAGATATATGAATTAAAACAGTCCGAAAGTCCGCAATATTATTTTCATTTATTGCGGACTGCCTAAATGGTGGGGGAATGGTTAAACAGTGGTAGTAAAACGACTATTATTCTTCGTAATTATGATGAAACAGGCTGTCCATGAGTTCCTCACGGACAATTGTACTCATCTGGCCGCAGCAATCTCCTATTACCTGCTGCTTTCACTCTTCCCCCTGCTGCTTGCAGCCATCACTATTCTGAGTTTCGTCTCAAGGGACCCCAACATCGAAGCAAAGGTAACGCAGACTATAGCTGAGATAGTGCCAGTATCTGGAGACTTTATATCAGCGACCATCAAAGAGGTTTCCCTGGGCGTGGGAGCAGCCGGTGCTATAGCCACCATCGGCTTAATCTGGACAGGCATGGCTGTATTCAATGCTATCAGGAAATCTCTTAACACCGCCTGGGGGATAAAGACCCCCCGCTCCTTCATGCGCGAGAGACTGATAGAGCTTCTCATGATGGTAGGATTCGGAGCCCTTTTGCTCGTTTCTATAGGTGTGACCACCGCTTTCAAAATAGTAAGAGGGGCAAACATCAGCATCTTCGGGCAGCAACTCGCAGATGTCGGTTTCATATGGCAGGCTCTGATTGTCTTAGCAAGCACCATCATCGCTTTTATTGCGTTCCTCTTCCTCTACAAGTTTATACCCAACACCAATGCTCGCTGGAGATATGTCTGGCTTGGCGCTCTGGTAGCGGCAATTCTGTTTGAAATCGTAAAAGACATTTTTGTCTGGTTCGTGGGGCACTTCGCCACATACAACCTGGTTTATGGCACAACGGGAACAATAATCGCCTTGATGTCCTGGTCATACATCTCGGCTGTGATAATGCTGTTCTGTGCCAAGCTAATCTCCATCTATCCCAGAATGAAAAGCTCGGGGGTGACCTATCCCAGCTTCATACCGGACATAATTAGAACTGGCGATAATATTCCATTAAACCTGGCATTCTGGAAAAAACTGCCGGGAATTTTAAGAAAACAAACTGCAGCTAACCCTAAACAAAATGAAAAGGACCTCGAGCAAAGCAAGCCGAGGGAATCAAAAATCACCCCTTCCAAAGCTGACCTTAGACAATAGCAAACAATAAACCCCTGTATTCAGAAGAAATGATACGACTTTGTAATTTTTGTGTCGCAAATTTTATGATTTTTATATTACTAAAGATGGAAAATAGTGATAGTGTCATTAAAAAAGACATATTCATATATAATTTGAAATAAAGGGGAACCCTCTCATGAAGATATGGATCAAGCTACTAATTCTATTGACTCTTCTAACACTGCTAGCAAGCGGGTGTAGTATGACATCGTCATCAACCGGCAGTCCTACCCCCACGCCAACAGCAACAGTACAGCCGACATCAACGCCCGGCCAATCAGCATCACTTCCCTCGATTGCCGATGTTGTCGCCAGGGTTCTGCCATCAGTAGTTTATATCTCTGTGGAATATAAAGACACCTCGTTTTTCTTTCAGACTATAAGCACTAAGAGCGGCTCAGGAGTTATATTGAACTCAGACGGATACATTCTGACCAACAACCACGTCATTGAGGATGCTATTAAGATTGAGGTGTCTCTCCCCGATAGTGACCAGACATTTCAGGCTCAAATAATAGGAACAGACCCGTTGAGTGACCTGGGGGTAATCAAGATTGACGGACAGAATTTCCTCGCTGCCGAGTTCGGCAACCCCTCACTGCTACGTGTAGGTGATTGGGTGATAGCTCTGGGCAACCCTCTTGGGCTGGAAGGCGGGCCCTCCGTTACCTTAGGTATTGTGAGCAATCTCGAACGCACTTTCACCATAGACAGCAGCGCGTACTACGATGTAATTCAAACCGATGCCGCAATAAACCCGGGAAACAGCGGTGGCCCCTTGATTAACCTCGAGGGTAAAGTTGTGGGTATCAACACATTCATAATCTCCAGTGCAGAAAATATTGGCTTCGCAGTGGGCGCAAATACTGCCCGGCGAGTATATGATGACTTGATTAAATACGGTCGTGTAATCAGACCATACCTCGGAGTCACCCTGCGCGATGTTACCCCAACTGTGTCTTCGCAGCTCGGCTTAGCTAAGGATAAAGGTGCGCTGGTTTGGTATATAGCAGCAGATAGCCCGGCAGCAAAAGCAGGCCTTAAGGTCAACGATGTAATCACTCAATTCCAGGGGCAGAAAGTAAACGATGCCTCTCACCTGATAAAGTATTTGTGGGAATACAAGGTGGGAGACACAGTAGAGATAACATTCTGGCGAGGGAACACAGAGCAGGAAGTTACGGTTACCCTTACAGAAAGACCGTAAAAGTACTAGCTGCCCAGCTTCTTAACCGTTAATACTACCTTCTCGCCTTCTATAACCTGGCTCTTGCTGAAAGCACCTTCGGGGGGATTTCCTTGAGCCAGCTTGCGCGAGAGGGTTTCCTGCTTAATATAGTGCTCAAATTTGTCCATCACGCGCTGTACCGCTGCCCCGCCTTCGTAATATGTCTCGATGTAATCAGTGATATCGAAGCTCGCTTGCTTACGCAAATTCTGCAGGCGGTGTACCAGTTCACGGGCAAGGCCCTCGTCGGCAAGCTCCTGGGTTATCTCCGTGTTCACCATCACCATCAGCCCGCCCTCTTCTACTAGAGGCCAGCCAGGATGCTTTTCCGCTGGCAAGCTCTCGACAACTTTCAACTCTTTAATATTCAGCTCGTCCAGCACCTGGGAAGCCATCTGCTCGAGGCTGGCCTTTTCAGCCTCCGTCCTCACCTTTACCAGAACCTTCGCCAGAGGCTGACGAACCTTTACACCAGCTTTGGAGCGCGCAGCACGCCCCAGGCTGGTTACCTTCATCACCAGATTAGTAGCGTCGGACAGCTTCTCATCGACATGGCTTAAATCAGCCACAGGATAATCGGTAAGATGGACGCTCTCAGGCGCATTTTTGTCAAACGGCTTTACAAGGTTTTGATACAGTTCCTCGGCTATAAAAGGAGTAAATGGAGCAAGCAGCCTGGCCAAAGTAACCAGACAATGATAGAGAGTAGTATAAGCCGATAGCTTATCGGCATCGTTCTCGCTCTTCCAGAACCGCCTCCTGCTTCGCCTCACATACCAGTTGGAGAGATTGTCCACGAACTCCTCAATCTTACGACCTGCTGTAGTAGGGTCATACTCCTCAAGCGAGCGCGTAACCCCATCTACAAGCAGATTGAGTTCAGATAGTATCCAGCGATCCAGCTCAGGGCGCTGCTCCGGGACAGCAACAGTCCCAGGGGCAAATTTGTCTATGTTAGCATAGGTAACAAAGAAGGAGTAGATATTCCATAAGGTAAGCATAAACTTGCGCACCACTTCATCGACCAGGTCCCTGGAGAAGCGGCGCACATTACCCGGCGGAGATGAGGTGTACATATACCAGCGTACAGCATCGGCGCCACTGGCAGTCAGCACATCCTCAGGCTTGACCACATTGCCTTTCGATTTGCTCATCTTCTCACCGGCAGCATCGAGAATATGGCCGAGGCATATCACGTTCTTGAAGCAGGGTTGCTCCATGATTAGAGTTGAGATAGCATGCAGGCTGTAGAACCAGCCCCGCGTCTGGTCCACCGCCTCGCAGATAAAGTCAGCGGGGAACCA
>DATKWL010000113.1:0-2685 GCA_035529555.1 Dehalococcoidia bacterium
AGCCGGCGCGCCTGATCTGTATTGCCATCTCCAAATCCTCAGTGAGCACTTTGATGTCTACCTCTATTATGTTGCCTCTCCAGGCGTTTATTGACCCATTAAAAAAACATGCTGATTGTAACGCCGATTCTCCACGGAGCAAAACATATTCCAAATCCCAGTAGAAAGACTCAGAAGAAGCGAGCTTGTTTTCAGGATTGGAAACAACATATCTGCCTCCAACAGCTCCGATATTGGGGTCTTCGAAATGTGGCATCATCTCTTTGAGCACATTCCTGTCAAAGAGGGAATTGGCATCCGTTACCAGCATAATGTCTCCCTGAGCATGCTGCTTCCCGAGGTTGATTGCCGATGCCTTTCCCTTCCTTTCCCTGGCCCATACGAGCTTCAGGCACGGCTCAGAATTTGTCTGGTGCTTTTTTACCAGCTCCTCTACAATTTGACTGGTATTATCAGCAGAACCATCATCAACGACGATGATTTCATATTTCTCCCCCGGGTAATCCAGTTGGAGCAAATTATCAATCCTTTTTTTAATGACTTTTTCCTCATTAAGCGCCGGGACGATAATTGACACATATGACTCGTAGGAGGAGTCTTTCTTCTTTGGACTCCACCGAAGGGCTATCAGGCCCATGAGTGAGGGATATCCTACAAACTGCCAAATAACCAGAAACGAGAAAACACAAAGCAAAATAATGATTACAATCATCAGTGCCTCAGCAATATCGCAGGATACCGGCTTCCCGTTCCCTATCGTTTTGAATGGATTCTATCAAGTCCTTCTTCGTTTCTGCCGCGTTCACGACTTAGTGCACCATGTCGCCCTCACTTTTATCTTCAGCCTTGGTTGCTCTCGGGCACTAGTCAATAGTCTAGAGTTCGGAGTTAGATTAGTCAAGGGGCACCCTTCGTTACTCTGTGCTTGCTCTTGAGGCGATGGGCAAACTCTCTCAGTTGCTCATAAATCTTTTCACGGTCATCAAGATTAACCCTGCGTCTTGTCTCAGCCACCTTCGCTCTTCCATGTTAGTGTAATAGTAGAGTAGTTATTGCTTGTTATCTACAGGATAGATGCGGAAAAGGCTACTCACAATTGGTGGGCTGATTTATGCTCTGGCTATTTTCGCCTGCTTAAGGCGTTCAGGATTATGCCGGTGAAGATGCTTGATATACCGGCGATAATGAGCAGGGTGGTCAGTATTGTGCTGCCTATGGCCAGGTCGCCTTTTGTGGCAGCTATGTCGAGTACCCTGATGCCGGTGATGAGACCAGCCAGCAGCAAGAGACCACCTGCCAGTCCGAAGAAGAATAAGGGTCTCCTCTGTGAAATCATGGCTATTACCCGACTAAGGACCTCTATACCATGTCTAATCGGGTTGAGGGTTGAGCCATCCATGGTATATATATTTGAGATTGGTACCTCGCTTATCCTCAGTTTTTTATCGGCGGCACTGGTTATCATCTCTGATTCTATAGCGAACCCAGTCTCTTTCAATTCAAGTTCGTTTATTGCCTTTGGTGAAAGGGCTCGGAAGCCGGATTCGGAATCGGAGATATTGGTTTTGGAAGCGAGCCGTGTTGAGCGTAAAAGGACTTTTTGCCCGATGCGACGGTAACGCGGGGTCTTATCTTTCTGGGCCTCTCGGGAGCCGATGACGAGGTCAAAACCCTCTGAAATGGGTTTGATAAGAGCGGGAATCTCGTTAGGGTCATGCTGGGAATCGGCGTCGAGGAGAACCAAGACATCGGGATTTCTCTTCTTTGCCTCGGCCAATATGCTCTGGATGGCTGTTCCTTTGCCTCTGTTTGCGGCGTGGCGGATTACGGTGGCACCGCCAAGCTCGGCAACCCTGGCGGTGTTATCCGTGCTTCCATCGTCAACAACAATGATCTCGTCCACATATTGCCTTGCCTGGAGAAGTATGCTTCCGACATATCTTGCTTCATTATAGGCAGCTATGCCCGCAAGGACGCTAATCTTGTGTCCGGTGTCGGGAGTCTGGCGTACAGATTTTTTCATTCTACCTCTACTTCACAGTGACCGATTTTGCCAGATTGCGGGGTTTGTCAGGGTCGCATCCTCGATTGATAGCGAGATAATAAGCCAGGAGCTGAAGAGGAACTACGGCGACCATGGGATAGAGTAACTCATCAACTTCGGGAATCTTGACCCAGGAATCATAAATGTCGCTTTCCTTGTCGGAGACACCGATAATATAGGCGCCGCGTGATTTAGACTCCATGGCATTACTCAGTGTTTCGGAAAAGGTATAGTCGGCGGGGCAAATCACCACTACTGGTGTGCCAGGCTCAATGAGGGATAAGGTGCCATGCTTGAGTTCCCCAGCGGGCATACCTTCAGCATGAATATAGGAAATCTCCTTAAGCTTCAAGGCGCCTTCAGAGGCGATGGCGAAGTTAATTCCTCTGGCTATGTAGTAGAAATCGTTCTTATCTTTCAGTTTCTGGCTGAGCTTGATAAGCTCGTTTTTGTTCCAATCCAGAACCCTAGTTATATCGCTGCTCAGGTCGGTAAGCCTGGCTGCCGCTTCATCAAAGGAATTAACCATGGAGAAGGACAGCAGATAGAATATGGCTAGTTGAGACAGGAAGGATTTAGTAGCGGCTACGGCTATCTCAGAACCACAATTCAGGTAAATGACCTGGTGGCTCAGGTCAGCC
>DATKWL010000114.1:0-34155 GCA_035529555.1 Dehalococcoidia bacterium
GTTTTTTAATAAGGATTTCAGTTTGGATGGTGAGCATCGTCAGGACTTTCGCAATCCGATGATAACCAGGACGCCCAGGCTGACTCCGGCGATGGCGGCGCCCCACCAACCTATCATGGTCAGGGCTGTGACTATCGCTCCTGCGATAAGTATACCCAGGGCAATGGAGATGAAGGCGCGCCAGAAGCTCAGCCCGAGGAGAAAGGCGAGAATTGAGCCTGTCCAGGCTCCGGTTATCGGCAGGGGTATGGCTACGAAGAGCGTCAGACCTATGCGTTCGTATCGTTCAATAAACTTGCCTCTTTTTCTGGTGCGCTCGAAAAACCAGTTGATTATCCTCTCAAACAATTTAACTTTGCTCAGCAGCCTGGTGACAGGGTCGAGGAACAGTAACAGGAAGGGTACGGGCAATAGGTTGCCTGCAATGGCAACCACGAATACAATTGGCCAGGAGATATCGTGAACCTCTATTCCAAGCGGAATTGCTCCACGAAGCTCTGAAATGGGAGCGGCCGCTGTAAAAAAAACCTGGAGAAATTCTGAAAGCGTCATAAATGGTTTTTTCGATTCTAGCTTGTGGCAGTCTAACAATTTGATAAAGCTGTGTCAAGCGTAACCGTTGACAGTGAAAGAGGTAATGATTTATCCTTGCCAATCAAAAGGGGAGGTGAGGAAATATGCCCAGCATGAAAGCATTCTTTACCAATATGTCAGCGCCTATGCCTTTTCACAAGAAGATGGCTCTGCTCTTCCGTAACAACTTTACCAAGATACGCAAAGGGCAGAACTGTTGCGGCCATTACGGTGAGCCAGGCTGCTGAGAGACCTTGAAAGAACCTCCTGGTCAAGGAGAAACGAAGTAGAAAATCACGACTGAAGTAATAAGGGTAGGCTGGAGCAGATGCTCCAGCCTACCCTTTATTGTATTCAAATAAAGCTTTTGTTTAGAAGAGGATTTCCCTTCCTATGATGAAGCTAGGGACAAGGAACAGAACAAGAATATAGAGCAACCAGCCTACGATACAGGTGCCGATAGCCCGCCACGTTGAGAAATCCAGTGCCTGCCTCACAGCTATAACTCCTGCAATAAGTGCCCAGACCGATGCCACAAAGGCAATTACACCACCGATGAAGGGTATGAAGGAGAAAAATCTAAGAACGCCCGGCGTGGTTGAGAAGCCGATGGTTCTCAGCAACTGCCCATAGTCGGCTTCTGTCTCTGGGCCTTTGAATATAGTCACGCCTATGGCATAAGTAACCAGCGCCCACATGAGCCAGCCCAGTATGGAGACGCCGATACCTAGGAGAAGCCCCCACAAAAACCAGATTGGATCGTCCTCGCGCGCAAGGATTCCTGCGATAGCAGTGCCGAGGCCAGATGCCAGGCTGACGAGAATAACCACAGTGAATGCCTGGAGATTGGCTCTTTTGTCGGCTTCAACCTCCTCGTAGAGGTTTATGTCCAACTGTGCGGCTCGCAACATCTTGTTGAAAAGAGATTGTGGCTTGGCTGCATTGCTTGACATCGCTGCTCCTTTTATGGCGAATGAAACATTTGCAAAGATAATAATCGGAAGCTATATGGCTGTCAAGACCATTTATGGCCAATAGAACCAGTTGCAGATTCATTGGTCGCAAAAAGATGAGGGCGCTTGTTCAGCGCCCTCTGGATTTCCTATTCAGTTTCTCGAGCCCGGCTCCTTTTTCAGTGTTCACCACCGAATGAGCCTCATTTTTTACCGGCTCTTACTATACTATTTCGGACCGAACTCGAGGTCCGCCCGCCCTGCCACATGGCAGGGCCTTACTTATCAACCTGCCATACTCCGTACAGTTTTTGAAGCCTCATAGTGCACCTCCTGAACTTAGGGATTCGGAAGCACCTTTCGTGGCTCCGTGTATAACATATATCATATTAAGCTTCATTTGTCAAGTTTATCTTACGAGAGTTTATGATATTAAAATTGAGGTGAAATCAATTTTGAAGCAGGATAATCTATGCTATAATACCTCAATAAAAAGGAAGGATTATGCTCCTTTGGAATTTAGGGCTGCTGATTGACGACCCCGCCGCTTTCTTTTCTCTGGTAGTTGTAGTTACTCTATCCCTGCTCATAGCGATAACCGTGCATGAATTCAGCCATGCTCTGATGTCAGACCGCCTCGGTGACCCTACAGCGAGGAGATTGGGACGACTCTCGCTTAACCCCATTAAACATCTCGACCCTATGGGCACGCTGATGCTGTTTCTGGTTGGATTCGGCTGGGGCAAACCTGTTCCGGTTAATCCCCATAATTTCCGCATAGAATCGAGAAGAGGCATGGCATTGACAGGTTTTGCCGGCCCATTATCCAACCTGATTGTAGCTGCTTTATTGGGAATTCTGGTGAGGCTGGACGTAATAGCCTGGCACTCGCCGTGGTCGTCTCTGGAACCTTTCTACAGTTGGCAGGCAAGCTCGGTTGTCGCTGATATAGTAGGTTATGTCATTCTGCTCAATCTAATTCTTGCGGTATTCAACCTTATACCTATCCCTCCTTTGGACGGATTTAATGTTGCTATCGGCATTCTGCCCCGGCGTCAGGCTTACGCTTGGGCGAGGATGGAACGATATGGCCCTTTAATTTTGCTTATGCTCATCTTTTTGGGTTATTTTACCGGGTTCCTGTGGAACTTCTTAATACGGGCTGTGGACTTATTCGCTCGGTTGTTTGTGGGTCAGGCACTCTGATTATCGAGGTGTTTTGTGGAAAGGATTTCAATTATAGGGCTTGGTTTAATCGGAGGCTCGCTGGCTCTGGCTCTAAAAAAGGCCGGAACTGGAAGAGAAATTGTGGGATTCAGCAGAAGCTCGGAGACTATGGCCACAGCGAAGAAGTGCAGTATCATAGACCATGCTGCTAATGCCCTGTCTTCCGCTGTGAAAAAGGCTGAAATAGTTGTTATAGCTACTCCGGTGATGGCCACGAAAGAAATACTGGCATCTATATCAAGGCATTTGTCTGCCAATTGCATAGTTACCGATGCTGGCAGCACCAAGGTAGAGGTTATGCAATGGGCTGAGGAATATCTGCCCGCCAACGTGAATTTTATCGGCGGCCATCCCATGGCGGGCAAGGAGACCTCGGGCATCGGTGAAGCCTATGCCGATTTGTTCCAGGGTTGTGTTTATTGTCTTACTCCTGCCCGTAATGCTACTCCTCAGGCGGTAAAAACCATGAAAACAATGGTCGAGGCGATTGGAGCAACTCCCTTTCTTGTAGATGCCGAATTACACGATAATCTGGTGGCTGGCGTTAGCCATCTCCCTATATTGCTCTCCGCTGCATTTGTTACAGCTACCACGAGAAGCCGCTCGTGGTCCGAGATGGCTAAGCTTGCGGCGGGAGGCTATCGTGATATCTCGCGTCTTGCCTCGGGCAACCCCGAAATGAATCGTGACATATGTATTACCAACAAAGAGAAAATAATCTACTGGATGGATTGTTATATTGATGAACTGTTGAGATATCGTAGTCTGGTAGCGGAGGACGGCGCAGAGTTGCTCAAGGCACTTGTACAGGCGCGTGAGGCAAGGGAAAAGTGGCTCAGGAAAGGAAGACCATGAGGCAAAGGGTGGAAGCTCCTCGAGCTCTAAGCGGAGAGGTTAGTCCTCCTGGGGACAAGTCCATCTCTCACCGCGCCGCTATCCTGAACGGCATCTCCGTGGGCAAAGCCAGGGTCAGTAATTTTGCCCAGTCCGCCGACTGCTTTGCTACGGTATCATGTTTGCGCGCTCTGGGTGTGAAAATCGAATCTCTCGAAGGAGAAACTCTCTCTATCGAAGGTGTGGGAGAAAACGGTCTTAGAGAGGCTGATGATGTCCTCAATGCGGAGAACAGCGCTACAACTATGCGCCTGATGTCTGGGTTGCTTGCCTCTCAGCCTTTTCTGTCCATTATCACTGGTGACCAATCGCTGCGCTCCCGTCCCATGGACCGCGTCATCCAGCCCTTGAGTCTCATGGGTGCCCGGATTTGGGGGCGAAGCGGAGATTCAAAAGCGCCGCTGGTGATTAAAGGTGGACAGCTAAAAGGAATTAACTATACGCTTCCCGTAGCCAGTGCTCAGCTTAAATCGGCGCTGCTACTGGCAGCTCTCTTCGCTCAGGGGGATACGCTTGTCACAGAGCCCTCTCCCTCCCGCGACCATACCGAGAGAATGCTTAAGGCTATGGGAGCTAAAATAAAAGTAGCGGGAAACGCTATAGGCATTTCTCAGGGGCGTTTAAAGGCGATTGATTTAAATGTGCCGGGAGACCTGAGTTCCGCTGCCTTCTGGCTGGTGGCTGGCTCTATACATCCCCAGGCGCAGATTAGAATACGAAATACAGGCATAAATCCCACCAGAAGCGGCATAGTAGACGTTTTGAGAAATATGGGGGCTGTTCTGAATATTGATAACGAGCGCATGGCTAGTGGGGAACCTCTGGCTGACCTTTCGGTACAGTCAAGCCGTCTGCATGGGACAGAGATTAACGGAGAACTTATTCCCAAGATAATCGATGAGATACCGCTTATCGCGCTGGCTGCGTCTGTAGCTGAGGGAAAGACCGTTATAAGGGACGCCGGAGAGCTCAGAGTGAAGGAGACGGACCGAATCAGCGCCACGGTGAAGGAGCTATCGAGGCTCGGGGCTGATATTGATGAACTTCACGACGGTATGGTTATTCGAGGTGTAAAAAAGCTGCGTGGCAGTGCCTGCGATAGCCACAGAGACCATCGTCTGGCGATGATGCTCGGTGTAGCTGCTCTTATTGCTGAAGGAGAAACACTGATTGACAATGCCGAGGTGGTGAATATATCATATCCCAAATTCTGGCAGGACCTGGAGTGTTTGAGTAAGAAGTAGAGAATGGACTCCGGTCTGGAGGGATTAGATGAGCACTGAACTGGTTCATGTGGGTTTTGGTAATATCCTGGCGATGAATAAGGTTCTCGCTGTTGTGTCTCCTTCTTCAGCACCGATTAGGCGCATGATACAGGCAGGAAGAAGCGAAGGCCTTCTAATAGACCTGACCAGTGGCAGGAAGGCCAAGGCGGTAATAATCATGGATAACGGATATATAGTGCTTGCTGCCCTGAATCCCGAGACTATAGCTAACAGGCTGGCCACAAGCAAGGGATTGGATTTGAAGCAGGATGAATAGCAGGACATGAAAGCAAGAATGATAGATTCGAAAGCAAACCCATTGCTTATTGTCCTCTCCGGTCCTTCTGGAGTGGGAAAAGATGCTATCTTGAATGGGATTAAAAGATGGCGTTATCCTTTGTATTACGCTGTCACCACTACGACACGTCTGCGGCGCGAAAGGGAACGCGATGGTGTTGACTATTACTTTGTCTCCAGGGCTGATTTTGAAAAGATGATTGAGAAAAATGAGCTTCTAGAATGGGCCAATGTATACGGAAATCTGTACGGCGTTCCCAAGAGGCAAATACAGGAGGCTCTGTCAAGGGGGCAGGACGCAGTAGTTAAAGTCGATGTTCAAGGGGCAGCCACCATAAAGAAAATAGTACCTCAGGCTGTGTTCATATTTCTGGCGCCGCCTTCAATGAATGATTTGGAGAATCGGCTCAGACAGCGCAAGACAGAATCGGGATTAGATCTGGAGTTAAGGATGAGGGCTGCACAAGAAGAGATGAAGCAACTGCCTATATTTGACTATATAGTAATCAACCACAAAGATGGGATGGAGGTAGCCATTTCTCAGATTGAAGCAATTATTACTGCTGAGAAATGCAGGGTCAATCAAAGGTTAACTGAATTCGAAAAAAACTCGGGACAGATTTAATTGCAGGAGCTCAAGCACCGGAAACAGGGTGACAGGATATTTCGGCGACCCCGTGAGGCAGCCCGCCGCCTCCGCCGGGTATTAGGAGTCAGTGCCCTCTACAGCGCAGGCTATGGAAACGTAGGCTCTTCTATTTACTATGCTCTCGGAATAGTAGCTCTAGTGGCGATTGGGGCAACACCCTTAGCACTTTTTGCTGCTGGCCTTCTCTTTGTTTGTACTGCTCTAACCTATGCCGAGGGCTCAACTATGTTCCCCGAGGCGGGAGGTTCTGCCAGCTTCGCCCGTCGTGGATTCAACGAGCATGTGGGCTTTGCTGCCGGCTGGGCATTGTTGTTGAGCTATGTCGTAACCATCGCTCTCTCTGCTTATACGATTTCACCCTACTTAGGCTATTTCTGGGAACCATTGAAGACCGACCCCTGGCTGGGCACCATTGTTTCGATAGGTATCGTATTGTTTTTGATGTTGATAAATGTCATCGGTGTAAAAGAGACGTCTTTTGTTAACATTGGTGCTGCTGTAGTTGATGTGGTGACGCAGGCTTCTCTGGTAGTCATTGGATTGGTCTTGCTCTTCAGTCCTGCTATCAGGGAATTTAACGTTGGCCAGCTTGTTGAGAATATGTTCGGAGCAGGCAACTGGCCCACGACTGACAACCTGATTTTTGGTATAGCTTTAGCTTCATTGGCATATACGGGTGTGGAGACTATGTCTCAGATGGCTGAGGAAACCCTCCGCCCTCAGATTCGAGTGCCCAAGGCGATGATTTTGATGATAATAACGGTGTTGTTTATGTTCTCTGGCATATCAATTGTCGCTCTCTCTGCTATGCCTCCGCAGGACCTGGCTACAGAGTGGGCCAGGGACCCTGTAGCTGGCATCGCTAATAGCTTTCCATATGAATGGCTGAGGGACATTTTCAAACCATTGGTAGGCGTACTGGCTGCCACTATTTTGCTCATTGCTACTAATGCCGGCTTGATGGGTATATCCAGGCTCGCTTTCTCTATGGGCGCTAATAAACAATTGCCGGCGGCGTTTCATCGAGTACATTCGCGTTTCAGAACGCCCTATGTAGCCATTATCGTATTCACTATAATAGCTATTGCTATCTTGATACCGGGACTATTCACCGAGAACAAAACCGGTATTTTCAGCAATCTCGGCGGTCTATATATCTTTGGTTCGCTTCTATCCTTCGCCGTCGCTCATGCTTCTATTCTTGCCTTGAGAGTCAAACAGCCGAAGCTAGAACGCCCGTTTAAACTCAGAGGAAACATAAAGATAATGGGTCGTGAGTTACCTATAACTGCTATCATCGGGCTTGTTGCCACTTTGGCAATCTGGTTCGTGATAGTAAATACCCAACCCTACAGCCGCTGGCTTGGCCTTGGTTGGATGGCTCTGGGATTGGGCCTCTACATACTTTTCCGCTGGCGTGGGGGTATTTCCTCCGATAAAGGTGAAAGCCCACCAGAATAGGTTTGCTTGCACCTTGGGCAAACAACTCTGAACATTGCCTTTTTCTGAACAGGATATTAGAATTAACTATTACTTTTATGGTGGGATTTCAGTGACTGACAGGCTGCGCAAGGAATCCAAAGAAAGACTAGTTAGAGATATGTTCTCACGGATAGCCCCTGCTTATGACCTTGTTAATCGTTTCATGAGTTGGGGACAGGATACACATTGGAGACGGGTAGCAGTAGATTTGGCCTGTCCGGAGCAGGGACGTGTCCTCGATGTGGCTACCGGTACGGGGGATTTGGCTCTGGAGCTTGCCAGGCATAATGGCTCGGTGGTGGGGCTGGATTTTTGCCCGGAAATGATCAAGCTGGGCAAATTGAAGGCCAGCAGGAGGGAATTGACAGGAAAAATTGATTTCATTGTAGGGGATGTTCTGACTCTCCCCTTTGAAGATAATAGCTTCGATTGTGCTCTGAATGGATTTGTCCTGCGCAATGTATCTGATGTTAACCTTTTCCTTACTGAGTTGAGGAGGGTAGTTAAACCCGGGGGACGGGTTGTATGCCTTGAGCTGTCAAAGCCTTCGTCAGGTGTGATCGGGGCTCTCTATCGGTTTTATCTTTGTAGAATAGTGCCAATTCTCGGTCGCTGGCTGAGCGGAGATAGGAAGGCCTATCGATATCTTCCCGACTCAGTGAGCAGTTTCGTTAATATAGCAGAGTTACAGCATCTAATGAAGAGGATTGGCTTCCATCAGGTGGGCTATAAGAGCCTTAACTGGGGGGCTATCGCTGTACATATCGGCGTCAAGTAGTTTACATAAAAGTCGTGAGGGGAAAAGTATGCGCAGACAGATTCCGGAAGTTGTAGTTTCACGGTTGCCTATGTATCTACGCGTACTGGCTCTTTTAAAAGCTGAAGGTATTGATTTTGTCAGCTCTCGCGGTTTGGGGTCTCATTTGAAGATGACTCCAGCGCAAATCAGGAAAGACCTGTGCTATTTTGGGAAATTCGGCAGACAGGGCAGAGGATACAATGTTAGCCGTCTGTATAAGGAACTTAAACAAATTCTGGGACTTGATAAGCAATGGTCGATGGCGCTTGTCGGAGTAGGTCGTCTGGGACGGGCTATTATGGATTACAAGGGCTTTATTCCCGAAGGTTTCAAGTTAGTGGCTGCCTTTGAGAAAGACCGTAATCTAATCGGTAAGAAAATCGGCGGTGTGATGATTGAAGATATTGAAAACCTCGAAAAATTGGTTAAGGAAAATAAAGTCGACATAGCTATTGTGGCAGTGCCATCCTCAGTAGCACAGACTGTTATCGATAAACTGGCTCAAAGCGGAATCAAGGCTATTCTAAATTATGCCCCTATCTGCGCTAGGGTGCCTCGTGGTGTTCGTATACAGGGAATAGACCCTGTGGTGGCGTTGCAAAGCATGACTTTCTATATGACTCGTGTTTGAGGCATCTCTTGACATGGGGAAAAGCTAAGGCTGGGGTCTTCTTTTTCTGCCCTTCTCAGCCACCTTTAGCCGCATCATGGAACGGAGCAAGGCTCCCTGGGCATGAGCGAGGTCAACCTCTGTAGGAGGCTGAGCCATTCTCTCCTCGGCGCGACGCTTGGCTGCTTCAGCACGGGATATATCTATTTCTTCAGCTCTCTCGGCAGTATCTGCAAGAACGACCACCTTATTGCCATGTACCTCCATAAAACCGCCGCTAACAAATATTGAGTGCTCTTCACTGCCTTTTCTCACCATAAGCTCGCCAGGCTGAAGCATGGTCATTAAAGAGGCATGGTGTGGTAAAATACCCAGTTGACCCTCAATACCGGGTGCTACAACTACATCAACATCGTCAGAATAAACTACTCGCTCAGCAGTTACAATCTCGAACTTTATCTTATCCAAACGCCCTCACCCCTTACCCCATTGTTCCCGGTCATCCTGCAGTTTTTTTCGCCTTTTCTACAGCCTCTTCTATGGTGCCCACCATGAGAAATGCCTGCTCCGGCAGTGCATCGTGCTTTCCCTCCAGAATTTCCTTGAAGCCGCGAACCGTTTCTTTTACGGGAACGTATTTGCCCGGCATGCTGGTGAAGGTTTCGGCGACGAACATAGGCTGGGAAAGAAAGCGCTGAATCTTACGGGCACGGGACACAGTTAGCTTGTCCTCATCGCTGAGCTCCTCAATGCCCAGTATTGCAATGATATCCTGAAGGTCCCTATACCGTTGCAGCACTCTTTGTACACCCCGTGCCACCTGGTAATGCTCATCACCAACGATGTGCGGGTCAAGGATGCGCGAAGTAGATGTCAGAGGGTCTACGGCTGGATAAAGGCCCTGCTCTGCGATGGAGCGTTCCAGAGCAACCACGGCATCGAGATGAGCGAAGGTGGTTACGATGCCAGGGTCGGTATAGTCATCGGCTGGAACGTAAATTGCCTGGAATGAGGTGATAGACCCTTTCTTTGTTGAGGTGATTCTCTCCTCCAAATCGCCCATTTCTGTGCTCAGGGTAGGCTGGTATCCTACTGCCGAGGGCATCCTGCCAAGTAAAGCTGAAACTTCCATACCTGCCAGGATGTAACGATAGATATTATCTATAAAAAGTAGAACGTCCTGCCCTTCGACATCGCGGAAATACTCTGCCATCGTTAGCCCGGTCAGCCCAATAAGAAGTCGAACCCCAGGCGGCTCGTTCATTTGGCCAAAGACCAGCACTGTCTTATCCAGAACTCCGGTCCCTTTCATCTCGTTCCAGAGGTCGTTGCCCTCTCTAGACCTTTCGCCTATGCCGGCGAATACGGAGAAACCACCGTGCTCGGTAGCTATATTTCGTATTAGTTCCTGGATGATAACTGTCTTACCTACACCTGCACCGCCATAGGCTCCAATCTTTCCGCCCTTGGTAAACGGCGTGATAAGGTCCATCACCTTGATACCTGTCTCCAGTATCTCAGTCTTTGTCTCTTGCTCGGTGAAAGAAGGGGGAGGACGGTGGATAGGCCATTTCTCTTTGGCTTTAACAGCTCCCAAATTGTCCAATGGCTCACCAACTATGTTAAACAAGCGCCCCAGCGTCTCTCTCCCCACGGGAACTGAGATAGGAGCGCCTGTGTCGACGGCTTCATCTCCGCGCTTTATTCCATCAGTGGGAGATAGCGCAAGGCAGCGCGCCCAGTTATTACCTATATGATGTTGTACCTCGAGGACAAGCTTGCTGCCATTTTGAGATATTTCGACGGCGTTATAGAGAGAGGGCAGCTCGTCAGGTGGAAACTCGATGTCAATTACAGTACCGATTATTTGAGCTACTTTGCCTTTAGCCATGATATTCTCCTGATTGTCCTATTAACTTAGTGTCAATATACCACCAGCGATGTCGAGAAGTTCGTTGGTGATTAGCTCCTGTCGAGCCTTGTTATAAACCAGTGTGAGTTCATCAATCATCTCATTGGCATTCTCGGTGGCATTTCTCATGGAGACCATTCTCGCCGATTGTTCGCTTGCTATGGATTCTAATATAGCGTGATAGACCTGCATCTCAAGATAGCGAGGCAGGAGCTTCTCCAGCACTATGGCGGGGGCGGGTTCATATATATATTCCACATTCTCTGTTTGCTCTATGCTTGCCGGCTCAATTGGTAAAAGCTTCCAGAGCACTGGTCTTTGATTGACAGTGGAGACGAACTGAGTGTAGGACAGATAAACCTCATCAATGACGCCTTTCGTATAGTCATCTATAACCACCCGTGAGATGGGAGTGGTGTCCAGTAAAGTAGGTTGGTCTCCCATCTGGGTGAACTCAGCGCGTATCTCCCGTCCGTATCTTGCCATGTAATCTCTGCCTTTGCGTCCTACAGCAGTAATGGCAACAGGAAATTTCTGTTCTAAAACGAAGCTAGCTGTTTTTCTATTGACATTGGCATTCAATCCACCGCACAGGCCGCGGTCGCTGGTGATATGAATCACGGCGATACGTTTTACCTCTCTATGCTGAAGGAGGGGGTGAATTTCGTCCTGACTTTTCGGTTGCGCTGAAAGGTCGGCAAGGACTCCGCGCATCTTTTCTGCATATGGTCTCGCTGCGAGCACCCTGAGCTGTGCCTGCCTCATCTTGGAGGCAGCAATCATCTCCATGGCCTTGGTTATTTTAGCCGTGCTTTTAATGGAACGGATACGGCGCCGAATAAGACGAATGGGAATCATTTCTCTAATTCACTCAACTAAAGGATAAAGTCTGTTTGAACTCGGCAATGGCTTTCTTAAGGGCCTCCCCTGTGTTTGAACTTATGTCCTTCTCGGAAGCAATAGCCTTGCCCATCTCGGGATGGTTTGTTTCCATATAGCGGTGGAAAGAGTCTTCCGTAAAGCTAATTTTGTCCACAGGTACATCATCCAGGTAGCCGTTTATTGCTGCATAGAGAATCATTACTTGCTTTTCCATGGTTATAGGAACGTATTGAGGTTGCTTCAAAATCTCGGTTATCCTCTGGCCGCGTTCAAGCTGAGCTCTCGTTGTTTTATCCAGGTCTGCGGTGCCGAACTGTGCGAAAGTGGACATTTCACGGTATTGAGCCAGGTCAATGCGTAATCTTCCTGCCACCTTTTTCATGGCCTTGGTCTGGGCAGCGCCTCCGACACGTGATACGGATAGGCCAATGTTCATGGCAGGTCGAATGCCTGTGTTGAACAGGTCTGACTCAAGATATATCTGCCCATCGGTGATGGAGATTACATTTGTTGGAATGTAAGCTGAGATATCAGCCGCCTGTGTCTCTATGATGGGCAGAGCAGTGAGTGAGCCAGCCCCGTGTTCCTTATCGTATTTAGCTGCTCTTTCCAGAAGGCGCGAATGCAGATAGAACACATCGCCGGGATATGCCTCTCGTCCTGCAGGACGGCGCAGTAACAGTGATATCTGTCTGTAAGCCCAGGCGTGCTTGGAAAGGTCGTCATAAACGACCAGTGCATCTAGTCCCCGCTCCATGAATTCCTCACCCATGGCGCATCCGGCATAGGGTGCAAGATACTGGAGAGATGCGGGGTCGGAGGCATTCGCTGCAACCACGATAGTATGAGCCATAGCCCCGTACTTCTCCAGCGTGGCCACGATTTGCGCTACCTTTGATGATTTCTGGCCGATGGCAACGTAGATGCAGATGAGGTCGCCGCCTTTCTGGTTGATTATAGTGTCCAGAGCGATGGCGGTTTTCCCTGTGGAGCGGTCACCGATAATGAGCTCGCGTTGTCCTCTGCCGATGGGCGTAATGCTGTCGATAGCTTTGATGCCAGTTTGTACGGGGGTATTCACCGACATGCGCGTAACTACGTTGGGAGCTACTCGTTCCACCGGAAGGGTTTTGCTGTAGTTTACAGGCCCCTTGCCGTCGATGGGTTGTCCCAGTGGATTTACCACTCGCCCGATGAGACCTTCCCCAACCGGCACCTCAACGATTCGGCCTGTGCATTTGACTTCATCGCCTTCTTTAATGGTGGAGTATTCTCCGAGTATGATAGCGCCCACGCTATCCTCTTCGAGGTTGAGTGCCAGTCCTATAATCCCGTTGGGGAACTCAAGCAGTTCGTTATATTTTGCCCCTGAAAGTCCGTGTATACGTGCGATACCGTCGCCAACTTCGACTACGGTACCGACATCGACTGCAGTTACTTTGGCTCCGAACTGCTCAATCTGTTGCTTTATCACTGATGCGATATCTTGAGCCCCAGCCATCTGACCTACTCCTTTTACCTCATTAAATGAAAGTCTTGGGACATGATTAAATCTTTGTTGTCTTACACGGCTGTTCTAATCAACTTCTTTTTGAGTGCTTCGAGCTTCGTCCTGGTGCTGCCATCTATAAGCTTGTCGCCGACCCTTGCGATGAACCCGCCTATAATGGAGGGGTTAACTTCTGAGGTGAACAATATTCGTTTGCCTGTAATTGCTGCCAGTCGCTCTGACAATTTTTCCTGCTCTTCTCTTTCGATGGGCACCGCCGTAGTTACCCTGGCGTGCTCCAACCCTTGATATGCATTGGCCATCTTTTCGTATTCTGCTACAACCTGGCTTAGCGTTCCCAACCTCTGTTTCGATACCATAAAATAGGCGAAATTCAACGCGAGCTGGCTGAACTCCGGCAGAAGTTTATTTATTAACTGCTGTTTTTCGCGGAAATGTATTTTGGGATCTTCCAGAATGGCCAGAATTCGTGGGTCGCCCATGGTTGATGCGATGATATTCAGGTCGGATTTCCACTTATCCACCTCGTTTTTCTCCAGAGCAATCTGGAAAACCGCCTGGGCGTGCCGCTTGGGTGAGGCGACTCTGGCCACTAACTCTCCTTCTTAAGGTTGCTCTCTTGCAACGTCTGTTCGATAAGTTGTTTGTGGGTCTCTTTATCCAGCGCCTTGTTTATTACCTTTTCTGCGGCCCGAATTGCTATCTCAACGAATTCTTCGCGCAGTTTGGCGATAGATACGTCTCTCTCCGCATCTATTTCGATGCGCGCTCTTGCCACTATGGCCTCAGCATCCTGCCTTGCCTGCTGGCGCGCCTCCTCTCTCAAACGCTCTCCAATCTGTGTTGCCTGAACTACGAGGTCTTGCCCCTGTTTGCGAGCTTGCGCCAGTTGTTCCTGCACCATCTGCTCGGTTTTAGCCACCTGTTGCTTGATGAACTCAGCCTGGTCCATGCTATCCTTGATTCGCTTGGACCGGTCATCGAACATCTTGGTTATCGGCTTATAGGCGACAAGTATGAGAACACCGAGCAGCAAGCCGAAGCTTAGGAATTGCGCCAATAGGCCATACCGGTTTATGCCAAGCGATCCCATGGCATCGCAACTGGTAAGCAGCAGCGACAGACAGACAATCGCAATGGCAAGGCCAACACGGTACCTCATCATATAACTCCCTAACGCAACTTTTAAACCTATAGCATAGCGAGAATAATAGCCACGATCAGGCAGTAGATTCCAATTGCCTCTACGAAGGCCATGGAAAGGATCATATTTGTCATGATTGGGCCTCTTGCCTCAGGGTTGCGACCGAGGGCCTGCATTGCCCCGTAGCCCAGAATCCCGATTCCGACACCTGGTCCCAGGGCACCGAGTCCCATAGCTATTCCTGCGCCTAGCATTTTCATTGCTTCTGCATCCATTTGTCCCTAACCCCTTTCCTTGCGATTTTTCAGTGTTCTGATTGGTGAGCTGTAACTGCAACGGTGGCGAATACCAGCGTTAATCCGGCAAAGATGAGCGCCTGTATGAAGCCAATAAGCGTCTCGAGTCCGTAAAACAATACCGGGATTATCCATGGGACAAGGAAAGCCATCATGAGCAGCAATATCTCGCCTGCAGTCATATTGCCGAAAAGTCGGAAGGTGAAACTGATGATGCGCACGAATTCGCTCACCAGTTCTAGTGCACCAACAAAAGCATCTACAATGCCGAAGAGAATCGCAATTATTGCCTCTTTCACACGCCCCTTAATAAGCTGCCCAAATCCATGAAACAGTTGCCCTACTCGTATGAACTTGCTCGCGTAATGGCGCATGCCAAGGGAAGTAATTCCCCAGTATTCCACGCTCAGGAACGATACTAATGCCAGCATCAAAGGTACATTTATGTCGGTGTTGGCTGCCCGAAATAGAGGCAATCCTATTATAGGCCCGCTGTACTGACCCATGCCAAATAGTTTATAGAAGAGGGTATCCGAAGTCCCGTAGTGTGCTTCACCTATGACATTGAAGAAAGGCAAGAGGCCCATCCAGGCGTTTACCAGAACATAAAAGAAGATGGTGGCTATTATGGGGAAAAACCTGCGACCATTTTCTCTACCTGCTACACCTTCAACGAAATTAAGAAATATCTCCATAATCGTCTCTGCGAAGTTCTGCAAACCTTTGGGGACGAGTTTCATCTTGCGGGTGGCTAAGTAAAAAAAGCCAATTAACAGTATTATACTGAGCCACGAGGCTATAAGAGTGTTTGTGATATATATGGGGCCTAGTTTGTAGAAAGGCTCAGGTGAGTGCTCGCCGCCATAATTAGCCGAAAGGTGAACCTCAGGCTGAGGAACGGGGAAAAATAGTCCTCCAATGACAACTAAGAGGATAAAACCAATAATGATAATCGCTATCTTGCTTTTTTTACTGAGTTTAGGCACTAATTATTACCCTTGTCCTGGTTATTCTGTACGATTACTTTGAGCAGGCGATAGACTCCGAAGAAGGCCACAATAAGACCCAAAAACAAACCCAGGAAGGCAAATAAGACCTCGTAGCTTCTACCATCCAGTTTTTGACCCAGCCAGCGACCTCCGAGAGTCCCCAGAAGGATACAGACGGCTATATACCATCCGATACCTACGAGCCTGAGGACTTCCGCCCAACGCTTGCCCATAGCCCGCTCATCACGAAATTATAACACATTGATTAGCGAGGTCTCAACAGGGATTGAGAAGAAACACAAAGTTTCAGAAAAACTATTGACAATGTGGTGCGGTTGTGCTAAAAGTGGTGCATAGTGGTGAAAAGTGGGTCAAAGTGGATGCTACTGGGTGAGTATGAACTGCGGATTGACCATAAGGGGAGGGTGGCAATCCCGGTTCGGTTAAGAGAGGCATTCCAGAAGGGATTGGTGCTTTCCCGGGGTTTCGATAAGTGTCTCATCGTCTATACCATAGCGGAGTGGGAGAAAGTAGCAGAAAGGCTTGTCTCATTACCTTTGACTCAGCTCAATACCAGGAGGATTTCCCGCCTTACCTTCTCAAGCGCTTTTGCGCTCGAACTTGACCGTCAGGGGAGGATAATTTTGCCGCCCGTTCTTCGCCAGTATGCTGAGATAAGAGATGAGGTAGTTGTGGTGGGAGCCTATACTCACATTCAAATCTGGTCAAAGGAACTCTGGTCTGCTGAGAAGGACTATATGTCTGAACACGCCGCAGAGATAGCTGAGGCAGTAGATGTGTAAAAGATTCTAGAAGCTATTCAGTAATGAGTACTCTAAACATGTGTGCATCTCCCGTTCATGAACCTGTCTTGCTTGATGAGGTTATTGACGCGCTTCAAATTCAGCGCGGTGGCAGATATGTTGATTGTACCGTCAACGGTGGAGGACATGCTGAGGCTATCCTTGACGAATGCATTCCCGGCGGGAAACTTCTGGGTATAGATGCTGACCCCGAGGCGATTAAGGTAGCCACAGAGAGATTGAAGTCCTATGGCAAAGATGCAATTTTAGTAAACGAGAATTTCAAATATCTGGAGAATATCTGCACCAGATACGGCTTTCACCCCGTGAATGGTATCCTGTTTGACCTGGGAATGTCCACACTCCAACTAGAATCGTCGGGGCGCGGTTTTAGCTTTCAACAGGATGCGCCGCTGGATATGAGGTTCAGCCCCAGACAGGCTGTTACAGCGGCGGATATTGTGAATACTTATTCCGAGGGGGAACTGACTGCGCTTCTCGAAAAATACGGAGAGGAGTGGCGTGGTCGCCAGATAGCGAGACGTATCGTAGAGAAACGACCCATCGCGACTACTGTTGAGTTAGCCCAAATAGTATCAAAGGCAGTTGCGGGAGGTCGTGGCAAGATTCACCCGGCAACAAAGACATTTCAAGCACTGCGTATCGCAGTCAATCAGGAGTTGGAGAACCTGGAGCTTGCTCTCAAACAGGCAGTCAATTTGCTCGGAAGCGGCGGCAGGATTATTGCAATTAGCTTCCATTCTTTAGAGGACAGGCTGGTCAAAGAGTTCTTTCGGCGTGAGTCGCAGGGATGCTTATGTCCTCCTGCTGTACCTATTTGTGTTTGTGGACATATCAGTACTCTCAGATTAGTGACCAAGAAAACAGTCAGGCCATCATTGGCCGAGTTAGAGACTAATCCGCGAAGTCGAAGCGCAAAGATGAGGGTTGCCGAGCGAATTTAGCTTTGAAAGGGGGCACTATGGGTATCGGAACTGCTCTGGATAAGGACGCTCAGGCGATGAAGGCGAGCATTGAGAGTTTAACTAAGATAAGGGTCATTGGCGTGGGAGGTGGGGGCTCCAACGCTGTTAATAATATGATAGCGCAGGATATCCAGAGCGTCGATTTTGTAGCAGTGAACACCGATGCGCAGGCTCTGATACGCTCGATGGCGCCGGCACGACTTCGAATAGGCGACAAGCTGACCCGAGGGCTCGGGGTAGGTGGAGACCCCAAGCTGGGGAGATTTTCTGCTGAGGAAAACCGCAACGAGATTGCTAAAGCTATTCAGGGCAGCGACCTTCTGTTTATCACTGCGGGCATGGGCGGAGGTACCGGCACCGGCGCTGCGCCAGTGATTGCGGAAATTGCCAGCGAACTGGGCGTCCTTACAGTTGCTGTAGTTACCAGACCGTTCAGTTTCGAAGGAGCGCACAGGGCTAAGGTGGCGGAGGAAGGCATCGCTCAGCTTAGAGAAAAGGCGGATACCATTGTAGTAATTCACAATGACCGGCTTCTCAGCCTGTGCGATGAAAATGTGTCGATTGAGGCTGCATTCAAACTTGCTGATGATATGTTGTGCCAGAGTGTGCGCGGTATTTACGATGTCATTTCGACCATAGAACATATAAACCTGGATTTCAATGATGTGAAGACCATCATGAGCAGAGCCGGCCAGGCCTGGATAGCAATCGGACGCGGAAGTGGGAGGACAAGGGCTGTTGATGCTGCCAGGGCTGCTATTGTCAATCCTCTGTTTGATTTCTCCATCGAGAATGCTAAACGGATACTGTTCAATATCATGGGCAATGAACTCACTCTGATTGAGGTCAGTGAAGCAGCCAATGTAATTAAACAGGTTGCTGACCCGGAGGCACAGATAATCTTCGGCTTTGGCTCTGACACTGAGTTGGACCGGGTGGTTAAGATTACCCTGATAGCCACTGACTTTTCGCCGGCAAAGAAAAAGTCGGTCGTCAATAATGAAGATTTCGTTACGATAGCTGTAGGCAGCGACCGTCAGCCGCTTTACCAGAGGATGAAATAAGGGGCGTCCTTGTATGTTGACTTAATATGATTGCGGCTATGATTTCCTGACCTTTCTGATGGATAGAGTAAAATGGGGCGCCCTTATTAAGAATTCCTGCGCAAGCAGGAACAGCGTAAGGCCGTGGAGTCTCTGGAGTCTACGGCCTTCCCGTTTCTATGGGCTTTTATACCGAGTCGAACCGCATCAGGTCTTCGTAGCTCTCACGGCGACGGATGAGCCGAGCTTTGCCGTTCTTGACCATGACTATGGCCGGCTTCAGGGAGGCGTTATAGTTTGAGGACATGGCAAGGCAGTAAGCACCGGATACAGGTATGGCTATAATATCTCCCGGGACAACTCCGGGTATGTCCTCATCCTTGACCAAAATATCGCCGGACTCACAGAACTTGCCCACAATGCTGACTCGCTCACATTCCTTCTTATTGGCTTTGTTGGCTACGATTGCTTCGTATCTGGAGCCATATAGAGCAGGTCGAATATTGTCTGCCATGCCGCCGTCTATGGCCACATACCGTCGTATCCCGGGGATGTCTTTGATAGCCCCTGCCCTGTAAATGGCTATGCCGGCGCGCCCTACAATCGCTCTTCCTGGCTCCACTATGAGACGAGGCGGCTGTAGTTCGAATTCTTTGCAGGCAGAGTGAATGGCGTCAACTATAGCCTGGGCGTAGTATGCCGTATCTGGAGCAGGCGTATCCTGTGTATACTGGACAGCGAATCCACCGCCCGGGCTGAACTCTCGGAGAATCAAGTTGTGCTTTTGCTTCATCTCGGCAGCGAACTTAAAAACAATCTCAATTGCCTTCTGATAAGGCTCGATAGAAAAGATGAGGGAGCCCAGGTGAACATGTAGCCCGATGAGCCTCAGATTCGACTCGGACATCGCCCTTACTATAGCTTCCTCAGCCTGTCCCGTGGCAATAGGCAGTCCAAACTTGGTATCAATGACCCCCGTCGTGATGTGCTGATGGGTATGTGCATCTATACCGGGGGTGAGCCGCAGCAAGATGTCCTGTGTAACTTTCGCTTTTCTGGCGACTGCATTAACAAGGCTGAGCTCATGGAGATTGTCAACCACGATGCGGCCAATACGGCAGTCGATTGCCAGTTCTATCTCTTCCCGAAGCTTGTTGTTTCCGTGGAAATAGACCTTGTCCATGGGGAAATCAATTGACCTGGCTATGCTCAGTTCTCCTCCCGATACGACATCCAGCCCTAAGCCCTCTTCACGGATAATCTTCGCCAGGGCGCGATTGATGAATGCTTTGGCAGCGTAAATAATCAGTGAATCTTTGTAAAGCTTACCAAACTCACTACGGAATTCGCCGCAGCTTCGGCGCAGGGTAGTCTCGTCGAAGATATAAAGGGGAGTACCGAAATCGGACGCAAGTCCAACCAGATCACAGCCCCCGATGGTCAGGTGGCCTTTTGAATTCACCATTGCTGTATCGGGAAGTATAGTCGACATTCTTTCGAAGGTGGCCATAGTAACCTCTTTTGAAAGGTAATAGCGATTATACTTCACCCTGTAGACAAAATCCACCAGATAGTGTAATATTGCTAGCTTGGAGGTAGAGGAGTTGGCACACACAAAATCGGCAAAAAAAATGATAGTCGTTATGAAGGGACAGCGGGGGCGCAACAGAGCGGTTAAGAGCGCGGTGAAGACTCATATCGATAAAGCAGAGGAGCTTATCGCTGCGAAGGAACTGGAGCCGGCCAAAGAGGCGGTGCAGAAAGCGTTAATTGCTATCGATAAGGCGGCGAAAAAGGGTGTTGTTCATTCTAACAACGCTTCCCGCCACAAGTCGCGCCTGATGAAGAAGTTCAACGCTGCTTTCCCTCCGGCTAAAGCTCAGTAGCTATATAACGAGTTAGAATTTTTAAATACGGAGTTGTTTAGAGGCTGCTTATATGGGCAGCCTCTTGTTTTACAGAGCCCCTTGACATGAGACTATCGGCGTGGTAATCTTCGTCTCAGTAGAACAAGAGTTCGAAATTATCAGAGGGGTGAGATATGAAAATGCTCTCCTCAAAGCAACAACAGATATTGTCCTTTATGCGTCGTTTCCGTGAGGGAAAGGACTATCCTCCTACTGTAAGAGACATACTAAGGGGCTGTGGCATCAGCTCCACCTCGGTGGTGGACTATAATCTGAAAATCCTGGAAAGGGAGGGCTATATACGCCGTGACCGCGAGGTATCGCGCGGCATAGAAATGCTTGATAAGACTCAGAGGCGCATGGTAAGGGTTCCCCTTATAGGTTATATAGCTGCCGGTGAACCCGTGCCGGTGCCAACATCTGATACCTGGGAGGCCGAGCCGCTGGATACAGTGGATGTGAGCAGCGAGCTTGTGCGGGGCAAGGAAAAGGTGTATGCCCTGAAAGTAAAGGGCACTTCGATGATTGATGCGCTGATTAACGATGGCGATATCGTCCTGATGCAACAGGCTAACACTGCCGAAAATGGTGAGATGGTTGCTGCCTGGCTCAAGAAGGATGGCGAGACAACACTCAAGAAGCTCTACAGGGAGCGAAATCGCATCCGTTTACAGCCGGCAAATGTTCAGATGAAACCAATCTACGCCGACCCCAAAAACGTAGAAGTCCAGGGCAAGGTTATCGGGGTCATTAGACAGTTATCCACTTCCTGACGCTGCTTGCAAAACTACAAGTTTGTTTCACCGAGGAGCGGGGCGAATATACCGAAAGTTGGCTTGACGAAGTGAAGCTGACTCCTTAGACTAAGGACACAGTGCAGAGTAGGAGGAACATTAAAATGGAATGGGGAATGGCGAATCGAATGGCTCAGCTTTTTCAGCGAGATGGCCATTGCTTGTTTTTGCCGGTAGACCACGGATATTTTCAGGGGCCTACTCGTAAACTGGAGGAGCCGCGCAAGACGCTGGAGCCTCTTCTTCCTTATGCCGATGCAGTATTTATAACCAGGGGCGTGCTGCGTTCCTCAGTAGAACCCGATAATTCCAAGCCGATTATACTTAGGGTATCCGGCGGAACAAGTGTGGTGGGCAAAGACCTTGCCAATGAGGGCCTGACCACCTCGATGGAAGAGGCTATAAGGCTCAACGTGGCTGCAGTCGGTATTTCTATCTTCGTCGGCACTGAGTACGAAAAAGAGTCGCTGCTGAACCTTGCGAAGCTTGTCGATGAAGGCGAAAGATATGGCATTCCTGTAATGGCAGTTACCGCTGTAGGCAAAGAGCTTGAAAAGAGAGACGCCCGTTACCTTGCTCTGTGTAGCCGTATTGCGGCTGAACTGGGCGCGCGGGTGGTGAAGACCTACTGGTGTGATGATTTCGATAAGGTGACGAAAGGCTGTCCCGTGCCTGTGGTGATGGCTGGCGGGCCGAAGGTGGACACTCAGCGTCAGGTGTTCGATTTCGTTTATGATGGGATGCAGAAAGGCGCTGTAGGCGTGAACCTCGGTAGAAATATATGGCAGGATGAGCACCCTGTGGCTATGATTAAGGCTCTCCGCGCTATCATCCATAAGAACGCAACCCCCAAAGAGGCACAGGAGATATACGACAGCGAAAAGGGCAAGAAAAAGAAGTAACAACGGTTGCCCATATTTCCCCAGAAATAGAAGCGAGGAGAATTGATGCCCCCTCGGTTTCTCAATTTCCCTGAAGGTTTCATGTGGGGGGCAGGCACGTCTGCCTACCAGATTGAGGGTGCCTGGAACGAAGACGGTAAGGGTGAATCGATTTGGGACCGCCTTGCCCATACGCCAGGTAAAGTCGAGGATGGTTCTACCGGCGATGTAGCCTGCGACCACTATCACCGCTGGCGCGAAGACACCGCGCTGATGAAAGAATTAGGACTCAAGTCTTATCGCTTTTCTATTTCCTGGCCCCGTGTCTTGCCTGAGGGGCGCGGTAAATCGAACCAGGCTGGTCTGGACTTCTACAGCCGCCTAGTGGATGGGCTGCTGGAAGTCGGAATAAAGCCTTTTATAACCCTGTATCATTGGGACCTGCCTCAGAGCCTGCAAGAGAAGGGCGGCTGGGCTGAGCGTTCCACAGCCGAAGCTTTCGTTGAATTCGCTGATGTTGTCAGCCGCCGTCTGGGAGACCGGGTCAAACACTGGATTACCCACAATGAGCCGTACTCGGCAGCATTCCTGGGAAATCAGTTGGGCATACATGCACCAGGGTTGCAGGATTTTTCCATAGCGCTTCAAGCCAGCCATCACATGTTGCTCTCACATGGCTGGTCTGTGCCGGTGCTGCGCCGCAATAGTCCCGGTGCTGAAGTTGGCATCGCCCTTATACTGCTGCCGTATATGTTGGACTCCCCCAACGCTGCCGACATCCAGGCCTGTCGTAGATTCGATGCCTACTTTAATCGCTGGTTTCTCGACCCCCTATACGGACGTTTCTATCCTGCCGAACAAATGGCAGATTACATCACTGCAGGATTCTTACCTCCCGAGGGTTTGACTTTCGTTCAGCCGGGCGATATGGAAATCATAGCCGTCCAGACCGATTTCCTGGGCGTTAACTATTACAGTCGACTTGCGATGCAGAGCGAATCTAACCCTGGAAGCCAGATCAAATCAGAGCCAGAGCGCACTGAGATGGGCTGGGAGGTTTATCCCGATGGTCTTTACCGTTTGTTGAACCGATTGTATTTCGAGTACCAGCCCGCCAAGCTCTATATAACTGAGAACGGTGCGAGCTATTCAGACGGGCCTGATACCAAGGGGCGAGTGCATGACCAGCGCCGGTTGAACTATTTACGGGAGCATTTTATTGCTGCACACAGAGCTATCCGGTGCGGAGTGCCGCTAGCTGGCTATTTCGTTTGGTCGCTGATGGATAACTTCGAGTGGACAAAAGGCTATATGCAGCGCTTTGGCATTATCTGGGTGGACTTTCAGACTCAGCGTCGTATCTTCAAAGACAGCGCGCTCTGGTATAAGAAAGTCATCGCTGATAATGGTGTTGAAGTAGTGGACAATTAAGATAAAGAAGAGGTTAAGATTTTTCACTTTCGGTTAAGGGGGCGACCCGCAGGGTCGCCCCCTTAACCTTATATCAATGATAAGTCGTTTAGCAACTAAGGTCTGTGGAGGAATTGTGCTCATTCATAGAGAAAGGCCATGGAGAATGATGAGTGTCTGCTAACTTAACATATCCTCCCAATATTTCCAAAGGCGGAGAGGGAAATAGTGGTGTTGAGAGTAGTTAACAAACGACCTATGAAATTAGAATTTATAGCAAAGCGAACCTGTGATATAATATTCATCTAGATTCTCTTCAGATTTTATAGGATTTGCTCTCTTGTGTGTTGCTTGAGAGGGGAGACAGTATGAGCATGTGGGATTCCGAAAAGAAGACGGTGCTGGAAGCGGCACAGCGTATGTCTCAAAGGGGTTTTGTCGTGGGCACGGCGGGAAATGTGAGCATGCGCCTTAATGATCTCGATGGAAGACAACTGATGGTCATAACGCCCACCGGGAAGCATTACGATTCCACCAGTGTGGCAGACATGGTGGTCGTCGACTTTAAAGGCAATGTTATAGAAGGCCAGCATACTCCCTCAGTTGAGACGATGATGCACGTAGAGGTGTATAAGACGCGTAAGAAGGTGAACGCTGTCATTCATAGCCACCCTGTTTTCAGCAGTGCCATTGCAGTCGCGGGACTTGAGATACCTCCAATTGTAGATGACCAGATAACCTATCTTGGCGGCGGGATAAAAGTGGCCGATTACGCTCTATCTGGCAGCCAGGACATGGTGCAGAATGTTATCTCTGCTCTGGGCCCGCGCAATGCAGTTTTAATGTCAAATCATGGTGCGCTCTGCGTGGGAAGAGACATGCGCGAGGCATTCACCAACCTCGAGATGCTGGAAAAGACGGCAAAAATATATATCAGTGTCCTCAGCATTGGCAAGCTCACTGCTTTGCCTGTCGAAGCTATCGAGGTGCAAAGGGCTTTCTTCGAATATATGCACGGTGAGGGCGAGTAGGAACATCGACTCTCGCATAATTATCTGATGTCCTCCTTGGTCCCCTTGAAGGATAAAAACATGGTTCACACTGAAAAGCATTACATGGGAATAGACATCGGTTCAGTTAGCCTGAACATAGCTATTATTGACGAAAATGTGCGTCTTTTGAGCAGTGTGTATGAGAGAACAAGGGGACAGCCAGTGCCGGTACTGCTTGAGGCATTCAACAGGCTGCTTAGTGATTTTAAGACAATTAACGGGGTAGTGGCTACGGGAAGCGGGCGTGACCTGGTAGCAAACATTTTAAGTGTAGATAAAGAGAACGAAATCATGACCCAGGCAAGAGCCGTTGCCTATTTTCATCCTGAGGTGAGGACAGTCATCGAAATAGGTGGGCAGGACTCCAAGCTGATTTTCATGGATTTCGACGAAAAGAAAGGGAAGCCGGTAATTATCGACCATGCCCTGAATGAGATATGTGCTGCCGGCACAGGCTCTTTCCTGGACCAGCAAGCGTATCGTCTGGGGATTTCCATAGATAAAGAGTTCGGCAACCTTGCTTTGAAGTCTAAAAGGCCGGCGACAATTGCAGGCCGGTGCAGTGTATTTGCCAAGTCAGACATGGTTCATCTCCAGCAGGGGGGTACTCCCAAAGAGGATATTGTGGCTGGTCTCTGCTACGCTCTGGCGAGAAACTACATTAGTAATCTGGGGAAAGGCAAAAAGTTCAAGAAACCCGTTGCGTTCCAGGGAGGTGTGGCTGCAAATAAGGGCGTGGGTAGGGCTTTTGAAGACCTGTTGGGACTCCAAGCCGGGGAACTAATTATACCTGAACATTTCTTAATCATGGGAGCTCTTGGCTCAGCTATCATGGCTCTAGAGAAGGGTATTGAGAAACCTCTCGACCTTCAAGAAGCGATAGAGAGTTTAAGATTGTACATCGTTAAGGCAGCCAGTGAATCGAAGCAAAGCTATTTAAAAAGACTGGTTTGGGGTGGAGACGGCCTTAAGCCCAGCCCGGATGATATCCAGATCCCTGATAGGCAGAAGGAAAAGGTATATCTGGGAATAGATGTCGGCGCAGCGAGCACTAATATAGTCATCTTAGATGAAAATAAAAGGTTATTGCGCAAGAGATATCTGATGACAGAAGGCGAGCCGATAGAGTCAGTTAAAAAAGGCCTATTGGATATAGCTAAAGGGCTGGAAGACCTTGTGGAAGTCCAGGCGGTGGGTGTTACTGGAAGTGGACGTTATTTTGTGGGTGATTTCGTTGGGGCGGATGTGGTAGTCAACGAGATTACAGCGCAGTCCCGAGCCACGCTTGAGATAGACAATACTGTGGATACCATATTCGAGATAGGTGGGCAGGACTCCAAATACGTCTCGCTGAAGAACGGCTCGGTGGTGGATTTCGAGATGAACAAGGTCTGTGCTGCGGGGACAGGTTCTTTCCTTGAGGAACAGGCATCTAGATTAGGTATCAAGATCGAAGAGTTCAGCGACCTTGCCCTCGCTTCTAAAAAACCTGCTGACCTGGGTACGCGTTGTACCGTCTTCATGGAGTCAGACCTGATACACCACCAGCAGGCAGGCTTGCCCAAGGTCGAGCTTATCGCCGGGCTTTCCTATTCTGTGGCCTACAATTTTATTGAAAAGGTGGTGGGCAACAAGAAGATTGGCGAGAGGATATATTTCCAGGGTGGTGTGGCGGCGAATAAGAGTGTGGCGGCAGCCTTTGAGAATATTCTGGGGAAACAAATAACCATCCCTGAGTATTTCAATGTGACCGGTGCCATAGGTGCTGCCCTGATTGCTCGCAATAGGCGGAACGACAGTCAGGAGAAGAGTAAGTTTGTAGGGTTCGACCTCGGAAACAGAACCTATCAGGTGAAGACCTTCGAATGTAAACATTGCCCCAATCAGTGTGAAGTGAAGAGGGTGCTCATCGGGGGGAAGCTGGAATCTTTCTACGGAGGCATCTGCGACAGATATGAACTTAAGCAGGGGGAGGATGGACACAAAGACCTGCCGGAGCTGTTCCAGGAGCGTGAGGAATTGCTCTTGAGCTATTGTCCAGAGGATAAGGAAAGCCCAACCACTGCTACTGTGGGTATCCCTCGGATGCTGATGTTTTATGAGCAGTTGCCGCTCTGGGCCACTTTCTTCCAGCAATTGGGATTCAGGGTGGTGCTTTCAGACAAGACGAACAGGAGGCTTATCAACAAAGGGCTGCAACTGATTCTGGCTGAGATGTGCTATCCCGTCAAGGTGGCATATGGGCATGTCGAGAACTTGGTCGAGAAGGGCGTAGATTATGTGTTCCTGCCCAACGTCATAGACCTTGAGAAAATGGCAGACGATGTCGACAAAAGCTATAACTGTCCCTATATCCAGGGCATTCCCTTTATGCTAAGGCCTGCTTTTGAGGATAAGGCGAAGATTCTAAGCCCCACCATACATATGGCGAAGGGGGGCAAAGATTTAAAGAAGCAAATGCTGAAGCTGGGACAGACTTTTGGCAAGGATGCCAAGGATACAGCGCGGGCTGCAGATGCTGCCATTAAGGCACAGCGAGAGTTCGAAGAGAAGTGCCATCAGAGGGGTCGCGAGGTATTACAGAGCCTGAGCCGGGACAACGAGGCGGTAGTAGTTATCGGGAAACCCTATAATGTGCACGATATCGGGCTGAACCTTAACATACCCAAGAAACTACGAAAGCTGGGCATACTGGCGATCCCCTTCGATATGCTGCCTCTGGATTCCGTCCGATTACCTTCTCATTACTCTAATCTGGTATGGAAGAATGAACAGAATCTTCTGAGAGCGGTGATATTTGCCAAAGAGCACAGGAGCCTTAATCCCATATTGATTACGAATTACGGCTGCGGTCCCGACGCCTTCTTCATGAAATACCTTGAGGATACCATGGGCAGTGACCCATGTCTGGTCCTGGAGGTGGACGAGCACAGCGCCGACACTGGGATAGCTACCAGAATCGAGGCATTTGTTGACACTGTTAACAGAGTCAGGGAAAGGGCAAAGCAGAAAGAGCAAACAGAACTTATGCTGATTGGCCCTCACACTCGTGGTATTGGTATCTTTAAGCCGTCGAAGGTGATCAGGGAGCTGAATAAAACTGTTTACCTCTCATATGTCGGAGCTCACTCCGATATCTGGGCTGCTACTCTCGAATTGGTGGGTATCGAGGCTCGGGTCTTGCCCAAGCCGGACGAGCGGTCAGAGGAACTGGGAAGACGATATACCTCCTCCAAAGAGTGTCATCCCTACCAGGTTACCACCGGTGATTTAGTTCGCATGACAGAGCTCGAGGGCTTTGACCCTGACCGCTCAGCATTCCTCATGCTCAACTTCGATGGGTCTTGTCGTCTGACCCAATATGCCTTATCGCAGAAAATGGTACTTAAAAGACTGGGCTTATCAAATATACCTGTAATCGCACCCAGAACCTCTATTCGCCTTGATGAGGGTACCAGGATATTCGGGCTTGATTGGGCAGCGTCGTTTTGGAAAGGGTGGCTGGCGGTGGATGTGCTTTTAAAGAAGCTGATTCATATTCGTCCCTATGAAGTGAACAAGGGGGAAACTGAAAAAGTTTACGAGGAGGCAACAAAGCAGTTAGCCTCGGGTATCGTCAGGGGTAGTTTCAGTGAGGCTTTTCGAAGTGCAATAGCAGCTATGGACCGTATCCAGGTAAGGAAAGAGCAAAGACCGGTCATTGGGATTGTCGGGGAGTTCTATAGCTGCATGGCTCCCTGGGCTAATAACGAGATAATCAAGGAGTTCGAGGCACTGGGCGCTGAAGTCAGATATGGCCCCACCACCACAGATTATCTGGTATATTTCAACCATGTATATCCGAGCACACATTTTGCTGACAGGCGATATGACATGGCGCTCTATTATTTGTTCCGCAGATTCTGGCATGACTACTGGCAACAGAGAATTGAAGGGATGCTGGGAGACGAGCTTCTGGATTGCAGGATTCCGCCAGTTAAGCTGAGGGTGGCTAGGATTGCTCCGTATGCGAGCGATGCCATAGACCCTGTGGTGACGGTGAATGTGGATAAAGCCAAAGGCTATGCTTTACAGGGTTGTAGTGGCGTAGCTAACCTTATAGTTTTAAACTGCCTTTATGGCGGTTTATGCACTGCCATTTATAAGAAGATACAGAGAGAGCATAACAACATACCGATGCTCACCATGATATACGATGGCCTGAAGCACACCAATGAGAAGACGAGAATTGAGGCTTTTGTGCATCAAGTGAAACTATATTGGGAAAGATACGGTAGCGGCAGTTAGACTATCGGCTCATATGAGAAGTCCCCCGATGTCGGGGGACTTCCGTATTTTAAGGGGCAAGGCTGAATAGCCGTTGATTACAGCACCACTGTCATAACGCCTGCGCTGAACCCCGAAGCTCCACCGACCAGTATTATTCTGCTATTGGGGTGTATAAGGTTGCTCTCTATTGCTTCAGTAAGAGCTATGGGTATACTCGCTGCTGCGGTATTGCCGTACTTGGTGATGGTGTACATGGCTTTCTCGGGAGGAAGATTTACAATTCGCATAATTCTCTCGGTGATTCCGCGTGTTACCTGATGCGGGACTACGAGCTCTATGTCACTGTGTTTCCATCCTGTCTCTCTCATCATGCCCAACATGACTGATGGGATATGCCTTAAAGCAAGTTTGTTGATACCGGCGCTGTGTGAAATAAAATAAAGCTGTGAGAGGTCAAAAGGATGGAGTGTCCCCCCTCCTTTGATGGTTGCCAGTTCCCAGGCGGAGCCATCGGAGCTGAAGCGAGTTCCGCGAATGCCACGCCCTTGTTCGTTTTCTGCTTTGAACACTATAGCGCCGCCACCGTCTCCCAGCGTGAAAGCTGAGAAACCCAACCCTAGCTCCTCAATTGTCTCTATGTCCCAGTTAACGAACTTGGAAAGAACCTCGCCCGCAGCCACCAGACCTACACGACAACGGCCGGTCTGCATAAAGGAATCCATGACATCCACACCATTGAGGAAGCTGTTGCAGGCGTTCTTGACGTCCAGTACATGTGCTCTGGTTGCTTTGAGTTTGTCCTGGAGTATGTTCGCTGTAGCCGGCTCGGCGATATCGTGTGAAGCTGAGGCAAAGATTATGACATCGAGTTCATCAGGCTCTACGCCTGCTCTTTCAAGAGCTATTTTACTGGCTTCGTAAGCCATATCTGAGGATATCTGGTTATCTGTAGCATACCTGCGTTCCCTGACTCCGCTAATCTTCTCGATGCTGCCCAGGGGCATGTTAAACTTTTCCTCAAACCCTACCTTTTTTTCTATTTCTTCTGAAGTAACTATCCTATCCGGGAGATGTTTCCCCACGCCGGCAATCACTGTGGCAATCCGCCGCTGTTGAATCAGTACATCAGGTATATGCCTTCCCACCTCTGTAACGACCGTATGGAACTTCTTGGAAGAAGATAATATCTCGGGAAGCTCTCTCTTTAGTTCCTCCTCGACGGCGGCAGTTACCACAGAGGCTATTCTTGAGGAAAAGTCGATGGCAGGCTCTAAAGCAGGGATAGTCTTTTTTATATCGGAAACGACCTCGGTCACAACCTCGTTAACCTTCTTGGTTAGCTTGCTTAGCGGGCTATCTTTGGCGGTCTGCTCTAAAGGCTCTTTCATCGCGTTCCCCTACCCGTGACTTGCTGGTAAACTGGGATTATATTCTGCCCGAGGAGGTAAGTCAAGCCAAAAGTACTCATGCAGGAATGGTACTAAAGTAACCAAACCTCCCGATTTTTACAGATTCACCTGAAGAGTAGGCTTGGAGATTATGAGAGAGGCTTTATTCCGACAGGCAGTTGATAATCTTGGGGATGCAGTAGCGAGCGATATCACGTCTGCTGCCGCCGCAAAGTATGGCTACCATTTTCCCTTTGCAGACCTCGTCGGCTGCTTTTTTCACTATCCTGGCTATCTCAGGATGGCAGTCCGGTGAAAGACCTTTGCTGCCGTAATCGCCTCTAGTGGCATCGTAGCCGAATTCCCAGAAGATGAGTTCAGGTTTGAATTCTGCTACTCGGGGTATTAACTCTGCCTCGAGTTTATTCAGGTATTCCATATCGGAAATCGACCAAGGTATAGCGATGTCCACTTTGTTGTCTCTGTCGTAATTCTGACTGCAAAAGCAGATGTGGAGTACATCTTTATCGTCCTGGAAGATGTCCCGTGTACCGTCCCCATGATGGGAATCGGTATCCAGTACGGCAAACCTCTTGGCCCCAAATTTATGCCTCAGATTTATTATGGCTAGGGCTGCGCCGTTGAAATGGCAGCCTCCGCCGAAGTAGTCCCTGCCTGCATGATGGTCGCCTGTGCCGGTGAACACAAAGGCGTTGTCCAGTTCCCCTCGATGGATAAGCTCTGCTGCCTGCACCGTGCCGCCTGTGGAATACAGGGCTGTCTCATAGTAGGGGGTGAGTTTCACCTCCTCTATCATCTGACGGGAATGTACTTTCAGAAGCAGGTCTTCGGATGTAGGTTGGAGTTCGTAAAAGGCTTCGTAAAAGCTTATGTTTGACTTCTCAAGGATGCCTGCCAGTTCCTCGGGAAAATCATTGAGCCTTTCACCGATGAGATAGAGGAAAAATATGCCTGTTCTTTTCAACTAACCCCTTCTATCGTTCGCCCTGAGCTTGTCGAAGGCCCGTTCGTGGTTAGACAGGCTCACCACGAACGGCTAATCTACTTTTCTACTTGTCCCTTTTGCTCTTTTCAACACGGCATCTTTGTAGACGCGGACGATGCTGCGCCCATGCTGAAGTATCTTGCTTCGTTTCTTCTGCAGCTTTTTCTCTCGGCGTTCCTGTTTGGCGTCTTCTGGTTCCACGTTAGCGTCCCTTAACTATGGATTCCCCAACCAGCTCTTTCCTCAGTTCTATTATCTGGTCTCTGATGAGGGCTGCCTTCTCGAATTCGAGGTTCTTGGCTGCGGCCTTCATCTGAGACTCAAGGTTCTTTATCAGGCGTGCAATCTCGTCTTTGGGGATGCCGGTTGCCACGGTGTACGTGGCGCGTGTTTCAGCTACTGCCTTGAGCTGGTCTGTGATGCCCTTGATGGCCTTCTTGATACCCTGTGGGGTGATGCCGTGCTGCTGATTGTACGCCAGCTGAATCTTGCGCCTGCGATTGGTCTCGTCTATGGCGCGGCGCATGGACTCTGTCATGATGTCAGCGTACATAATCACATGCCCCTCTATATGGCGGGCAGCGCGACCCATGGTCTGGATAAGCGCTCCCGCCGAGCGCAGGTAACCCTCCTTGTCGGCATCCAGTATTGCGACAAGGCTAACCTCCGGCAAATCCAGTCCCTCGCGCAGCAGGTTGATGCCCACCACTACATCATAAACGCCGAGCCTGAGGTCGCGCAGAATTTCCACACGCTCCAGAGTCTCGACCTCCGAATGCAGGTAATGTGTTTTTATTCCCATTTCGATAAGGTAATCGGCGAGCTGCTCAGCCATTCTCTTGGTCAGCGTGGTTACCAGGCAGCGTTCTCCGCGTGATATGCATGTCCCTATCTGCTCCAGGAGGTCATCCACCTGACCCTTGGTGGGCTTGACCTCTATGGTGGGGTCGAGCAGTCCTGTGGGGCGGATAATCTGCTCCGCTACCTGAGAGCTATGTTCATACTCGTAAGGCCTGGGCGTTGCCGAGACATATATCACCTGATTTATACGTCCTTCGAACTCGTCAAAGTTCAAGGGTCGATTGTCCAGAGCTGAGGGCAGGCGAAAGCCGTAATCCACCAATGTTTGTTTTCTTGAGATATCTCCGTGATACATGCCCCGAATCTGAGGCAGACTCATGTGCGACTCGTCTATGAACAGTAAGAAATCGTCGGGGAAATAGTCGAGAAGCGTCCACGGCGGGCTACCCGGCGCACGGCGCGAGAGGTGGCGGGAGTAGTTTTCCACACCATTGGAGTAACCTGTCTCGCGGAGCATCTCTAAATCGTAATGGGTTCTCGCCTCGATCCTTTGAGCCTCAAGCAGCTTGCCCTGGCTGTTAAGCTCAGCAATCCTCTCCCTGAGCTCTGCCTCGATATCTACGATGGCAGCCATAAGCTTATCGTAGGAGGTGACGAAATGCTTGGCGGGATAGATATCTATCTGCTGGCGCTCGGAGAGAAGCTCGCCGGTGAGCGGGTCTATCTCCTGGAGGCGCTCAATCTCATCGCCCCAGAAGGATATACGCACTGCGAGGTCTTCGTAGGCAGGCTGTATCTCCAGGGTATCGCCGCGGATGCGGAAACGACCTCTGGCGAAATCTATGTCGTTGCGCTGGTACTGCATCTCCACCAACTGGCGTACGATGCGGTCTCGGTTCTTTTTATCGCCCTTCTTAAGGCTGACCACGAAGCTATAGTATTCCTCAGGTTCGCCCAGGCCGTAGATACAGGAGACCGAGGCCACGATGATGACATCGCGGCGCATGAACAGAGCGCGAGTAGAGGCGTGGCGCAGCTTGTCAATTTCCTCGTTGATGTCGACATCTTTCTCAATATAGGTATCGGTGCGCGGGATATAGGCCTCGGGCTGATAGTAATCGTAGTAGCTGACGAAGTACTCCACGGCGTTTTCGGGGAAGAAGTCCCTGAACTCGGAGCAGAGCTGGGCAGCTAATGTCTTGTTGTGGGCGATGACCAGCGTGGGACGCTGCACGCGTTCGATGACATTGGCCATGGTGAAGGTCTTGCCGCTGCCGGTGACGCCCAGTAGAGTCTGTTTCTTATAGTTCTTCTGAAGCCCCTCGACAAGCTTCTCCGCCGCCTGGGGCTGGTCGCCGGTGAGTTTGAAATCGGAGACGATTTTGAAAGAAGGCATAACAATTCTATCGATCAGACGAGAATTACTAATCTTATTATACCGCTACTCGCTTCTCAGTGCTTCTACAGGATCCATCTTGGAGGCGCGGATAGCGGGATAAAGACCTGAAAGCAGGCTGATGGCTAGACAGATGCCGATTGCGATTGCTGCCCACTCTAGAGGCAGAGAGCCGGGGACATTAAATAGTAAAGGCACCGAGGTAAAAGAGGCAATGGTGGCAAGCACCAGTCCCAGAACGCCTCCGAGAAGGCCGATGACGCAGGCTTCGAAAAGGAATACCATGAGCACCATGCGGTTTCTTGCGCCTACGGCTTTCATGACACCGATTTCACGTGTCCTCTCCGAAACCGTTACCAGCATCACATTGGCTATCCCGATCCCGCCCACTAGCAGGGAGATGCCTGCAATTGCCACTAAAGCAAGTTGAATCATCGATGTTATGTTATTGGAGATATCGAGAATATCAGCCTCAGTTCTTATCATATATACGCTTTCTTTCTGTTCGGATATCGACGGGATAATCCCGAAGAGCGCCCCATCTCCTTCGGACGTCATCACTTGCCTCACAGGCGGCACATTGAGCAGCCTGTCCAGCATCTGCCTGGCTTCCATCTCTACTGTGTCGATATATCTGGGGTCGGAGGAAATGAGCGTTATCTCGTTGTATCCTTCACCCCCTAACATGGAGTTGAGCGTTCTGATGGGTATGTAAACAAGGCCGACTCCAATACCCGGCTTTGGTTCTTCGACTATGCCTTTGACTCTGAATTTCTCGGTCACTTCCTGTCCATCTACTGTTACAGTAAGTTCTACAGTTGCCATCAGAGACAATGGCCTTCTTGTTGCCGAACTCATCACCGAGTCTCCGAGGACAGTATTGAAGCGGTCCTGAATTGTCAGCGGCTGTCCCGCAAGCATTGTACGGTTCTTGGCC
>DATKWL010000115.1:0-4661 GCA_035529555.1 Dehalococcoidia bacterium
CTGTAGCCAGACTCCATAGTTTCTGATATACTCATAAATGTCTTATCGCCCCCATCGTCTAGTGGCCTAGGACGCTGCCCTTTCAAGGCAAAAACAGGGATTCGAATTCCCTTGGGGGCACCAAATTACCTGCCTATCTTCTCCTGAGCGTGGCCTGGCATTCTGTCTTGCTCCCGCACCCAGCGCACATAACCTCATTGAACTCTCCTGTGTTGAGGCATTCCCAGCAGGGCAGACATTCCTCGCCGCACATGGGGCAATCTCTGTGCCCCGTTGCCCGCGCTGCCCCTGTCTCCATAAACATGTAGCCACAGAAAGGGCAGTGCCAGTATTTGGGTCTCATTTCTTTTAATCTCCGATTGCTATATCATGGCAATCTATTATAATCCTCTTCAGTGCTTTTGCGGAGTAGTTAGTGAGTTATCCCAAGGTCGCTATCATAGTCCTCAACTGGAACGGAATAGACGACACCTCGGAGTGTCTGGAGTCCCTTAAAAAGATTACCTATCCCAATTATGAGGTCGTAGTGGTGGACAATGGCTCGGATGGGGAGGATGTCAGAATTCTGAAGGAGAAGTTCGGAGATTACATCCATATTATTGAAAACGATAAAAATTATGGCTTCGCAGAAGGGAATAACATTGGCATCAGATACGCTCTCAGCGCTTTCGAGCCTGCCTATTTTTTGCTCCTGAATAATGACACCATAGTTGCCCCGGACTTGCTAAGCGAGCTGATAAAGATTGCCGAAAGCGACGACAGAATTGGTATCATAGGTCCCAAGATTTACTATCAAAATTTCAAGGGTAGGAACAATGTTATCTGGTTCGCTGGCGGGAAAATTAGGTGGTGGCGAAGATGTGTTTATCAACATGTTGGCAAAGACGATGATGACCGGCCAGAATATCAGAACACCAGTGAAGTTGACTTGGTAAGCGGGGCAGCTATGATGCTCAAGCGTCGAACTATAAACGAGTTATCGTTGCTCAACCCGCAATATTTTCTGGGTGCCGAGGATGTTGAGTATTGTATCAGGGCTCGCAAACGTGGGCTCAAAGTTGTTTACGTGCCATCCGCTAAGGTCTGGCATAAGGTTGGGAAATCGAAAGAAAGGCGTGCGCCTGGCTTTGAATTTATCTGCAATCACTACCGACTGGTGCGGAATAATTTCTCGATTTATGTTTATTTCTATCAGTTATTTCTGTTGCCCTTTCTTTTACTTGAGGGATTCGGGTCGTACATAATAAGAAAATCAAGTAATGAATCGTTGGCCAGGCTGTTGTCTCGCTTCAGCAGGTTCTAAAAATGGATGTGGTTTATTTGATTCTTTCAGCCCCCTATTGTCCCCCAGTCTTGGGGGACTTGTGGAAGGTGGGGGACACCCCCATACCCCTGTCAAAGGGGCTTTGCCCCTCTGAACTCCCCATTGCTAAATGACCTTATTTGAAGTAGGATTGCCAGTCTTGACTCGGCGTGGTAGAATCGTGAGGGTTTTGAAAATTTAGAGGACCCCGCACGCGCTGGGACGGGAGAAGGAGAGGAACCCACCCCGGCGGGCGGGGTTTTAATTTATGTCTACCATTTAATTATATCACTCAACAGCCTCTGCAACAATCCTATTTAAACCCCACTGAACCTACACAAGTTTCGCCCTCATTCTCACGAGGGACTAAAGTACTAAATGGTGCGGTACATTAATGGGATTGCTATGGCCTGCTCAAGGAAGCACAATGGTCGCTGAAAAGCATTGTGTAGAGGAAGTTTAAATGAAGTATGGTAACTGTCCCGAGCTATATAACTGTCCTAAAGTAAAGATGACACCGATGATACGTATGCTCCTTCGCTGCACCGCTGCCGAGGCTATGGAGTCCATCTGCGCCACTTGTGAGCGGAATCACTCGGAAGGTGGGAAGGATTACAATTATGTGGCTTCTTCAGGCCGTATGGTTAAGGTCGTTATTGAAGAGGGGAATATAGAGGTAGAAGAGACGCTGGCAGGTTCCAAGGGGCGTCTTTAGATTTTTACATTAATCGGGGGATAAGTGCAGGAATCGACATTGGTACTTACATACGCTGGCATGGGGCTGGCTGTAATGATGCTGGGGCTGCTCATCTTCCTTCAGGGTAATGTTATTGAGCACCCTGAGCAGCAGGTGAAGCTGGGCAGAAGGATTAGAACCATAGGGACGGGGCTATTTGCGATAGGAACAGCCTATGTTATAGGCTGCCTTACGATGGCGATGGTATAGCGGGCTTCGTGGGCGAGGAGGAATGAGAAGACGAAAGCGCGCAACATAACCCCTGACAACACGGTATTCGTAATCGTATCCTTCGAAGGAAGAGACCCCTATTCCCTGGCTGGCGGGTTGGGGGTCAGAGTGGCAAACCTCTCAGAGACGCTGGCCGACATGGGATTCCCTGTACATGTATTCTTCATCGGCGACCCCAGATTACCGGGCGAGGAAGTCTGCCAGGGAGGAAAGCTTGTCCTGCACCGCTGGTGTCAGTGGATAAGCCACTATCACCGCAACGGCGTTTACGATGGCGAGGAAGGCAAGCTCCACGATTTCAACCAGTCATTACCCCCTTATATTGTGGACAACATAGTAGCGCCGGCTATCGCTCAGGGCAAGCTGGTGGCTCTACTGGGCGAGGAATGGCATACCACCGAGGCCATGTCGCGCATCAGCGACCTGCTCTACCAAAAGGGTATAAGGGATAAGGCATTGCTGTTCTGGAACTCCAATAACACCTTCTCCTTCAACCGCATCAACTGGGGGAAGCTGGGTTACACCGCCACCTTAACCACTGTAAGCCGCTACATGAAGCATATCATGTGGGGTATGGGCTTAAACCCCCTGGTCATTCCCAACGGCATACCCAAAAGATTGCTCCAGCCGGTGGACGGTGAGAAAGCTAAGCTTCTCAGGCATTGTCTATCCATTAACGGCGGGATGATTCTGACCAAGGTAGCCAGGTGGGACCCTGACAAACGCTGGCTGATGGCTGTGGAGTCTGTAGCCAGGTTGAAACAAAGAGGCATGAAGGCCGTGCTGCTGGCCAGGGGAGGCATGGAGCCTCACGGTCTGGAGGTGCTGGACAGAGCCAGAGAATTAGGGCTGACCGTGGGCGAGGCCAGGGCAGCCGACGACAAACTTGATTCCTATTTCCACGCTATGCATGAGTGTAATCAGGCTGATGTCATCGATATCAAGTTCTATCTGCCCCAGGACTTCCTGCGCATCATATACAAGGCTTCGGATGCGGTGCTGGCCAACAGCGGACACGAGCCCTTCGGCATAGTAGGTTTAGAGGCCATGGCGGCGGGAGGGATAGCCTTCACCGGCGGCACAGGCGAGGACTACGCTATACCATATCATAATGCTTTTGTCCTGGAAACCCCCGACCCCAGGGAGATAGAGAGCAATCTTATATATCTGCAGGAGTTCCCCGAGGAGGGCACGAGGATAAGGGCAGAGGCGCAGCGCACCGCTACATACTTCACCTGGGAAGCGGCAGCGGAGAACCTCATCAGCAAGCTGGAGGACCAGGCCTGTATTCAGAAAGCGTTGATAAGGAGCATATCAGCTCAGTGCAAAGCTCTGGATGATGCTGCTGAAAAGAAATTGCAGACGGTGGGCGGAGGTCTAAACTAGACAGGACAAAACAGGAGAGTGATTTTGTAGGGGGCGTCCTTCCGAGGAAGGACGCCCCCCGCTGTTTCTATGTTATTCGTAGTCTTTCTTCGGAAGGACGAAGAATCTCGATCTTTATCAACGGGATAGATTCGTACTGGTACCAAGGTAATTTAAAAAAATTAGAACGAAAGTAAGCCACAATGTAGGAATTGATTCCGATTGTCAAACTTATGTGAACGATTGATAATAGTAGCAGGAGGCGAAAAAAATGGGGCCGGAGAAAACAGCGGTCAAAAGCTGTGAGCGGTGCATACGTAAAGCCGTTTGCATACTCTATCACGGGTATACCAAGATGGAGTTGCAGTATGGCCCTGTAACCCCGTTGAATCCCGAGGAGGTTATGGCCAGGATCGGCGAGGCTCTTGCCATGAAGTGCGGGTTCTACATAGAGGCGGAAGATAGCAAATAGAAGTGGTTGGATTTCTGCAGTAAGAAAGGGGCGGATGCCCCTTTCTTGTTTCTATGTAAATTGCGTCAGGTCTACCAGAACTCGATGTTCTGCTTGAAGACGGTGTGCTTTTCCCCGAGGATTGCGGTGATTTCTCGCTTCAGCGCGTCATCGGTGAGGGGTTCAACCTCTGATATCGGGCGCTCCGCCTTATCCTTTTTCTTGTGCCAGGAGACTATGTAGCCGGGCACGGCCGCGTATCTGAAGGCGCGGCTGCCACAGCAGGAAGATTCGACGAAACACATTCCGATGACACAGAGTATCTCCCTATTATTGTGCTTTATTCGCAATTCATCGGTTATCGTGTAATACCCTGCTAGGGCAGTTACCTCTTCGCCTATTTTCTGGTGGGTATATTCAACATTCATTTTGATAATCCCCCTTAACGACCTGACAGTTTGCAACCGGGGCTGAGGCACACACCCTGATTGGTGCATTTATCCCAGTAAAGCGTCATCTCCTTGCAGGCAGGGCACTTCTGAAGCTGCGGAACCTTCTTTACTTTCTGTCCGGTA